>DASVGP010000113.1:0-15231 GCA_036379475.1 Bryobacteraceae bacterium
AAATTGCACCGAGGCCAAAGACGAGTACGTTCAAGGTGAGCGGGTCATAGTGATGGGCAATTCTCTTCATCAAGACTGTATAGTAGGCAAAGAAAGCGCCAGCGGCGATGACAATTAAATCGCCCAGCCAACTTGCAGCGCTTCCTTGACTAGGCTGTTCAACGAGCAGCAGCGCGACTCCTATAAAGGAAATCGACATGCCGAGAATCTTGCGATGAGTGAGCGCTTCCATCCCCAAGAACGCAGACATCAGCAAAACCATCACTGGCCCGATAGCTTGAATAAGGCCCGTGTGTGTCACGGAAGTGCGCGCAAGACCGCCAATAAAGCAAAGCTGATTTAACGTAATGCCTGTGAAAGCCATCAACCCAAGCGTCAGCCATTCACGCTTCGTAAGCCGCAGCGAGGGGAACCCTCGCCAACAAATATAGAGCAAAATATAGAGAATTGCGGCGCCAGCCATTCGCAACTGAGCGAGCGCGAGCGAATTGAACCCGGAAAGGGCGAGCTTGCCCGCGACGATGTTACTCGCCCAGCAGAATGTCGTTACCAGCATCAGAGCGCTCGCCAAACCTCCGCCAGGTCGCACGCCGCTTGATTCAGTCTCTCGAACAGACATTTCTTTTTGCGACCGTTTCAGCTCTGTTTCGAATTATTGAGTCGCTCAATTCGAGACTACATCGCGCCTGCATTCTCACGGTAATGGTACAGGAGGAACCAGCCGCATATCCACCAATGCGCTCACGAAGAACTGAAATGCGATCGCCGTAAGCAACAAACCCATCAGTCTGGTCACAACACGAATACCAATCTCGCCGAGCGCCGTTGCAACACGGTCCGCAGCAACAAGCACGATGTAGGACACACCCGAAGTTATTCCGATACCTACTAAAACGGGGATGATGCCGTGCCAGGACGGGGTTTGCCCAACAAGCACCATGACCGTCGAGATCGAGCCTGGTCCAGCGAGCATTGGAATCCCCATAGGGATAATCCCCACCTCCTCCGCAGCGCCCGTATTGCTTTGTTCTTCCGGCGTCTCCCGAGTGCGAGAGCGGCGAGCTTGCAGCATGTCCAGTGCAATTAGGAGCAAAAGCAAGCCTCCGGCGAGCTTAAAAGCTGGCAGCGTAATCCCGAAAGCCCGAAACAGGTACTTGCCGATCGTGGCGAAGAGGGTCAATATGACTAGGCAGGTGATCGCGGCACGCCGGGCCATTTGCCTGCGCCGTACGTGCTCGTACCCCGCGGTCATCGCAATAAAGGCCGGCGTCGCCGCGAATGGATCCACGATAAAAAAGACCGCTGTCAGCGACGTAAGCCACTGCGTGAGGAGCGTATGAAAAGCACCTTGCAAATTGTAAACCTCATCGGCGCCGCTGCACGTTCGTATGCAGCGGCGCAACGCTTGGCATATTACCGCACCCACTTGGAAAACGCTCCAGCCTAAAGCAGAGGAGTGACGTTCGTCGCAAACGCGGTGATATTTGCTTCATGGCGTTTTCGGCCGGCCCAAGTTCAAAGTAAACAGGTTGGATTTGAACGATGAGCAAGTCGTTTGATCTGGTCGTGATTGGAACCGGTGAAGCGGGTTCCATGGCGGCAGCGCATTGCCGGGCAGCCGGCTGGCGGGTAGCTATTATCGACTCGCGAGCATTCGGCGGCACGTGCGGATTGCGAGGTTGCGATCCCAAGAAGGTGCTGGTCGGGGCGGCCGAAATTATCGACCGTGAGCATCGTATGCAAGATAAAGGTGTCACGACAGGTTCCCGAATCGATTGGCAGACTCTGATTTGGTTTAAGACGAGCTTTACCGACCCGTTTCCGAAAGCCCACGAGGATAGCTTGCTGACGGCAGGCATCGAGACATTTCACGGTCGTGCGCATTTTGCCGGAGCGACCTCCGTCCAGGTCAGTGGCGAAACGCTCGAGAGCAAGCACGTGCTCATCGCAACTGGTGCCTGGCCGGCAAAGCTTAGATTCCGGGTGAGGAGCACCTGACGCGGAGCGACGAATTTCTCGACCTCAAAGATCTGCCAAAACGGCTGGTCTTCGTCGGAGGCGGCTACATTGCATTCGACTTTGCCCATGTGGCGGTGCGCGCGGGTTCGCAGGTCACGATTTTGCATCAAGGCAACCGCCCGTTGGCCGAGCGCACGCGCACGCTCGGCATAGATATACGCACGAAGACAAAAAAGGTGACGGCCTCTGCAGGCTCAAGATCCGAGGTGTTCGAGGCGGATATGGTTGTCCACGCGGCAGGCCGCCTCCCGGAACTGGCGGATTTGAATCTGCCGGCTGCAAGTGTGGAAGCCGACAGCCACGGCGTGATTGTGAATTCATATCTGCAGAGCCGCCAATAGCGGCGGCCTTCCAGAGACGCCGATCGCGGATTACGAAGGCAATCTGGCAGCCAGGGATCTCATCGAGGACAACAAATACACTGCCGATTATCGCGGCATCGCGAGCGTGGCGTTTACGATTCCGCCACTGGCGCGAGTGGGCTCGCCAATGTGTTTGTCCTCGCGTGATCCGGGCCGGAATCGAGCTCGGTGTCCTCGAGGAGACTCCGTTCGTGTATCCAACCCAAGCGTCGAACCTTCAGTGGATGATATAGCGAGTCTCCGTTTTTGCCGCTTCGGCAGTGATGCCTGTCATTTAATGCATGATGATCCGTTCATTGTTTGGATTCCTCTTCTGTGCCAAATTTATGGTAGAAGCGTGAATAGAGGAGAGATCTTCTAATAAGCGGGTAAAGGAGTCCTCAATGCAGATCACACAAGCTAGCACCGTAGGTGACATTGCCGCGGCTTTTCCGCAAACGATGCCATTCTTCGAGTCGAACTACATCGATTATTGCTGCGGTGGACAGAGTACATTGGAGTCCGTCTGTGAGTTAAGACATCTAGCCGTTGACGAGTTTGTTAAAGATTTGGAGAAGACAATCGATTCCTCGCCGGCTCAACCAATTACTTGGACCGGCGCCTCACTGAGCACGTTGATTAGCCATATTATTAACGTGCATCACGTGCGGTGCCGTACTGAGTCGGAGCGTCTAATGAGCCTTTTGAACAAAGTAGTCGCGAAGCATTCCGCCGAACACACGGAGCTTCCGAAAATTCGGCGTTTGTTTGCCGTGCTCTCCGATGACTTAAAAGCGCACATGCTCGACGAGGAACGAACGCTTTTTCCGCATATTGAGCAGCTGGAGCAGTCGAAATTGGGAACGCCGACATGGCAGTCTGGCACCTTTGTCTCGGTCGCCGGCTCTGTACGCGAAATGGTGGAAAATCATGACGAGGCGGGAGCGCTTCTGGGCGAAATTCGCGACGCAAGTTCGGATTACAGAGTTCCGGCAGATGCGTGCAGCTCATATCGCGCATTGCTAGAAGGATTATCCCAATTCGAGCACGATCTACGCAGCCATGTGCATTTGGAGAATAATATTCTATTTCCGCGTGCTTGCAATTTGGAAGAGTCAGGTAGAATCCCTGCCGAGCTAACGCGCGGATCGACACCTGTAACATAGATGACCTTCACGTCATGTCCGGCATAAACACGATTGAAGAGCGGCTTGGGCCTCGCGCGAGCTATTTGTTGGACTTCAAAACGCCCAAAATCCCGCGCGAGCACCTGCACCTTCCTGGATTGGACATTGTGGATCGCATCTACGCGGCTTCCGACCGGAACAACCGCGTGCTGGCCAGTCTGCAACGGATATTTGAGCAGGGCCGGTTGAGCGGCAGCGGCTATCTCTCGATTCTGCCCGTGGATCAAGGGGTCGAGCATTCGGCCGGGGCGAGCTTTGCTCCAAACTGGGATTACTTCGATCCGGAGAACATCGTAAAGCTGGCGATCGAAGGCGAGTGCAATGCGGTCGCTTCGACTTTCGGAGTACTCGGAATCGTCGCACGAAGATACGCTCACAAGATACCGTTCATGGTAAAAATCAACCATAACGAACTGCTCACATATCCAAATAGATTCGATCAAGTGATCTTCGGAACTATCAAGCAAGCATCGAACCTCGGTGCGGCGGCAGTGGGGGCGACGATCTATTTCGGATCCGAACAGAGTTCCCGGCAGATCGTCGAGATCGCCCAGGCATTTGCCGCGGCACACGAGTACGGCATGGCGACGATTCTTTGGTGTTACGTACGGAACAAAGCATTCAAGCTGGATAAGGACTACAACGTTTCGGCGGACCTCACCGGACAAGCGAACCACCTGGGGGTCACGATTGAAGCGGATCTCATCAAGCAGAAGCTGCCGGTAAACAAACGGGGGATATACTGCGCTTAACCGCGACCAAGCGGGCTACGGAAAGTACGATCCGCGCATGTACACAGAACTCACCAGCGAGCAACCCATCGACCTTTGCAGGTATCAGGTCGCCAACTGCTATATGGGCCGAGTGGGCCTGATTAATAGCGGCGGCGCATCTGGAGGAAACGATTTGGAAGATGCAGTAGAAACGGCCGTTATCAATAAGCGGGCTGGAGGCACTGGCCTGATTTCCGGCCGTAAAGCATTTCAGCGCCCGATGCGGGATGGGATCGAACTGCTCCACTGCGTACAGGACGTGTATCTCTCGGACGAAGTGACGGTCGCGTGACTGGTTCTGGCTAGAAATTGAGCCGATGAATGGCTGATGGGCCGAAGACATCTGTATTTTGGCTGCGTGTTCGGCCGCCGTTTAGGCTGGACCTGACTGCCTGGGCCATAAGGCGCCGGCCTGAAAATAAGGTAGATTTTTGGGACGGAACCTTCTATAGCCGTGTCCTGTCAATCGGCGGCCGGGCGGCAAGGATCTGCGTGACGCACGATCCGCCTTCGGCCTCGCTGCGGGTCGCCGTCACTGGTATCGATCTACATTCTTCAGCGAAAGCAGAAGTTGTGTCGGCAATTGATCGCCTTCTTGGAAGAACGATCGATCTACGCCCGTTTTATTCGCTAGCCAGCCGCGATTCACGTCTTTGGCCGCTGTGCGAGCGGTTTCAAGGCTTGAAGCCGCCCCGCTTTCCAACGGTATTTGAGGCTCTCATCAACGGCATTGCATGCCAGCAACTCAGCCTGGCGGTTGGAATTACATTGCTGAACCGCCTTGCCGAAGCCTATGGAGCTCCTTTTGAGGAGTGTGGGCGCACGCAACACGCTTTCCCAACACCCGCGGATCTGGCCGCCGCGCAACCCTCGCGTCTGAGAGAGCTTGGTTTCAGCTCAAACAAAGGCCGCGCTATCGTCGAGCTGGCGTCGTCAATCGCTGCTGGGCGAGTGAAGATTGAAGATCTTGGCCTCTTCGACGATGCAGAGGCGATTTCGCGCGTGCTGGCAATTCGCGGCATTGGGCGTTGGACGGCCGAATACGTTCTGCTGCGTGGACTGGGCCGGACGAATATTTTCCCCGGCGACGATGTCGGTGCGCGAAACAACCTGGCCCGCTGGCTCAAGTTGCACAAGCAGCTCGATTACGGTGGAGTCGCATGCAAAGTCGCGAAATGGAAGCCGTATGCGGGCCTCATCTATTTTCATCTGTTGATGGATTCGCTGGCGCGCACGGGCTATCTTCAGTCATGAGGGGGCACTAAGCATTTCATTGTGCATGAATGCGATTGAGGTCCGAACCTTATGCCCGATCAAGACTCGCGCACCAAACGTCCGCTGGCCCTGTTGCAACCAACTGTTACCCGCGGCTTTGCGTCCCGCCTGCGATTCACGCGCCTTCAGACGCGCTTTCCTGGCCGGGCCGCCTGGGCGCTCTTTATGTTCGTTAACGGGTTTATTACCATTGCGATTCTTGCCGGTGTCGCGATGGTTTCGCACACGCCGTTCGTCTTCCCGTCGCTGGGGCCGACAGCCATCCTGCTCTTTTACACACCGCTCTCTCCCACCGCATCGCCGCGCCATACGATTTACGGGCACGCGATCGGAATCGCGTGTGGGTACGGTTCCTTGCTCTTAACGGGCCTGCACCACGCCGCTCCGGCAACGGTCGTGGGTGTCGATTCGGGCCGCATCCTTGCTGCTGCGCTTTCACTTGCGGCGACAAGCGCGGCGATGATTCTGCTAAAGTCCGCACACCCACCCGCGGGTGCCACTACGTTGATTCCAGATCGGCCCAAGTCAGGAAATAGAGTTCCCGCTTCCGTAATCCGGTCAGCAAGAGCGTGGCAAATACTGCCGTTTCGAACTCGTCGCATTTCGCAAACAGGGCATCCAGCTCCTCCTGGCAATAGGTTGGCGGCCGGCGCCGCGCACCCTTCTTCGCATCTCGCAACCGCTTGAATCTCGCGCACAGATTCTTAATCGAGACACCGCGCTCGTTGATGAAGTAATAGAAGAAAGTCCGCAGCGTACTGACTTCGAAGTTGACGGTTCGCGCCGTGATGAGCCGGTTGTGGCGCTCGCTTTTTTCCTGGCGGCGCGCGATCTTGTATTCGTCGATGTCGGCCCGGCTCACGTTTTCCAGAAATTGCTTTTCCCCGCAGAGGCGGACGAAATGCTCGAGGACCTGACGATAACGACGGACCGTTTCCGGCTTGTCGGGAGAGTGCGCTTCGATGTGCTTGAGGAAGAGGTCTCGCGCCGAGGCGAGCGCGGTTCGAGTATTAGTAGCCGGCTTACTCTCGGCTTCGGCTGGCGATGCCGCCCGGGGGACCGCTGCCAGTTCCGGGCCTCGTCGCGCGGACGGAAATCGGAACTCGTCCTGTTTGCGCCGCTTGGCGGCAATCACTTCGCTGGGCGTTTGACCGGCTGATTCGCGCCGGCGTTCCGCACCCTCTCACCACTCCAGAAAGTAGGTTCCGGGACGACTATCCCAGAGATAGCGTCCGCTGTTCTGCTTCAGCGAAACGAACCGCCACGCCCCTGCTTGCTGCACCTTCTTGATCACACGAACACGTTTCAAACTGGCCATTCCAAGCTCCGCAAGTAGTATGCCCGAGCCGCCGGAATTCGTCGTTTTTTGGTGTCGGTTTCAGCCTCCCAGAGGGGGAAAAGGGCGCAGCGTGTTGTCGGTTTTTGAGGTGCAAAACCGACACCATGGAGTTCTTATCCTCCGGAAGCGATTGACAGTAAAGGGAAATGGAAGTGATTGGCTGGGAGGCAGGGACTCGAACCCCGATAGGCAGATCCAGAGTCTGCAGTCCTACCATTAGACGACCTCCCAACGCGCAAATCAATTGTAACAGTCCTAGCCCCGGCCGCTAATTCCCTCGGATACAGTATCTTTGATGGCATCTCAAAACGGAGTAATCACATTTGCAATTGATATTGGCGGAACTGGCATTAAAGGCATGCTGCTCGATACACGCGGCAAGCCGCTTACCGACCGGTTGCGCAAGGACACGCCGCATCCGGCAACCCCGATGGCCATGCTGCGCGTCATCGAAAGCATCGCCAAGCGCATGCCAAACTTCCATCGTGTTTCGGTGGGCTTCCCCGGCGTGGTGAAACACGGCGCTATCGTGACAGCACCCAATTTAGATCCCAAGTGGATCGGGCTTGACTTGGAAACCGCGCTCGCAAGCCGCTGGAACCGCCCGGTGCGCGTAGCCAACGATGCCGCCGTGCAAGGCTTCGGCGCGGTGCGGGGCCGCGGCGTGGAACTCGTGATCACCCTCGGAACCGGATTCGGCTCGTCTCTGTTCACCGACGGGAGGCTGGTACCCGGTCTCGAACTCGCACACCATCCTTGGCAAAAAAGCAAAACCTACGAGGATTTTCTCGGCCTGCGCGGATTCAAAGCGTTCGGCCGCGCGCGCTGGAACCAATATCTGGAGGCGGCGATCGCTCAGCTTCATTTGCTCTTCAACTACGACCATCTTTATATCGGCGGCGGAAACGCTCACAAGATCGATTTCGCTCTTCCGGCGCACGTCACACGCGTGCCGAACGAAGACGGACTGCTGGGCGGCGCGGCGCTGTGGCGCAAAAACGCATTACCTCCCGCCTATCAGCGCGCCAGATAGGGCCAGTGTGCCACGAAGTGGTAATGATACTGGTAAATCATGATCGTGATAGCGATGGCGATTGCCAGCAAGGTTCCGAATGTCCCTAATAGAATCGGAGTCCATGGGAACCGCTGGCCTTCGCGCTTAAGCACCAGCAAATAGCTCAAGAACACGCCGACGAAGAACAACAAGATCATCGGCAGCGCGAAGATCATCATGTTGAACACGTCGGGCGTCGGTGTGACGACGGCCGCGATCACGGCGATGGCCAGGATGGCATAGCGGCTGTTCTTCAGAAGAAACCGCGGTGAGGCGATGTGCAGCAGCGTCAGGAAGAAAATCAGCACCGGCATCTCGAAAACCAAAGCGACGCCGAGGGTTACGTTGACAAACAGGTCGAAGTAGTAGCGCATCGAGATCATCGGCGTGATTCCGATACCACGCCCAATCCCGAGTAGAAATTCCAGACAATACCGGAAAACGATGAAGTAGGCGAACAGCCCGCCCGCTATGAAGAGCCCCGCCGTGGAGGCAATGAACGGCACCGCCCATTTCTTCTCCCGCCGGTACAAACCGGGCGAAATGAAAGCCCAAATCTGATACAACACCCAAGGCGCTCCCACGAAGAGCGACAGAAGCAGCGGCATCTTCATCCAGATGATGTTGAACTGCTCCATCGGGCTGATGGCGACCAGATTCGGGCTGTAACCAAGGTGCTTGAGCGCATCGGATGCCGGGGCCTGGACAGCGATCCACAGCGGCTTGCTGAAGAGCATGCACGCCACGAACGCGACCAACAGCCCGCCGATGGCCCGGATGATGCGGGAGCGCAGTTCCGCCAGATGATCCATAAAGGACATGCGCAGCATGCCCCTTTCCTCGTCGTCTTCTCCGTCGCCGTCTTCGTCGGTTGGCGGTGGAGGAGGAGGCGGCGGCGGAGCGTGCTTTGCCGGAAGCACGGCCGTTGTGGTCGAGACGGCAGCCGTCCCGGTGCTAAGCGCGGAAGACGGCTCTAGAGCGTCGTATGCCCCTTCGGTGACCGGCTCTTCGGTGTTGGGGTCATCCCAGTAAGCGCCGTCGCCGTTCGGTTCAAAACGCTCGTCACCGTATTCATCTGCCATGAACTACTATGCAACCAGTCTACGCGGCTGGATGTTCCTTTTTTGCGGACACTGGCGCCGAGGCTCCCGGCGATGTCCCATTCGATCCGGCTGGTGCGCTGTGCGGGGTGGAAATTTCATGAGGTTCGCTGGCCGGCTCCGATTTCGCGGCATGGGCCGTGGTCTCCGCCGGATGTGCGGCGACCGCTTCCATTTCAACCTCCTCCGGCTCCTCGGCCTCGTACCGATCGTAATCTTCGTACGAATAGGAATATTCGTCCTCATGCTCGGCCACGGCCTCGGTATGGGAAGGCTTGTCTTGCAGTTCGCGCTCGGTCTCGGACACGTTCGTCTCGCGCTCGATCTCGGACATATGCGACTCCCAGCTATTCCTCAGCTCGTCTTTAGCCTTGCGAAATTCGCTGATGGTCTTGCCGAGCATGCGTCCCAGCTCGGGGAGTTTCTTGGGCCCGAATAAAACCAGCGCCAGGATAAAGATAATGATGATTTCCTGAACGCCCAGGGGTCCCATATGCTTATGTCTTCATAATAGCCCAGCAGAATGGGCTATGGAGCATGTCTTGATACGATAGCAAACGCCTATGAAGCGCTCACTTCTCGCATGCGCCGCGGCGGTCTCCTTCGCGGCGATTTCCCCCTGCCCGGCAGCCGCCCAGGTTTCGTTCCGCAATTTCCATGGCGACCATATCGCGATTACCGTCGATGGCCGCCCGTTTTCGACCTTTTATATCGGCTCCCAATATCCGAAGCCCTTCCTGGCTCCGCTGCGCACCGCGGGCGGAACGATCGTGACCCGCCGCTATCCGATGAAGATGGTTCCCGGCGAATCGCGCGACCATCCTCACCATCGCGGCCTTTTTTTCGGCTACGGCGATATCAATCATGTGGATCTCTGGGCGAATGAACCCTCGGAGAAAGTCGCTCACCTCGCGCGCGGGAAGTTTGCGATCGAGAAACTCGGCAAGCTGAAGGACGGCAAGAAGCGGGGGAGCTTCACCACCACGATTGGCTGGCAAGACCCTGTAGGACACGACATCCTGCGCGAGAGCCGTATCATGACGTTTTATGCCGATCCTCACGTTCGCAAGCTGGATTGGGATTCCACGCTGACCGCAATCCGGCAGGCGACGTTCGCTGACACCAAAGAAGGATTTTTTGCTATTCGCGTTGCCGATAGCATGAATGGCCGGCACGGCGGCGTCCTCCGCAACTCAAAGGGCGCGCTCGGCGAGAAAAACGTTTGGGGCAAGCGCGCTGATTGGGCGACCTACGAAGGAACCGTCGATGGCCGTCAGGTTGGGATCGCCATTTTGGACAACCCCCACAACTACAAACACCCGCCGCGCTGGCATGCCCGAGCCTATGGCTTATTTGCGGTGAACCCGTTCGGCGAAAAGCAGTTCGATCGGGATTCTGCGACACCGGGCGGCTACACGATGAAGCCGGGGCAATCCTTGCGCTTCCGCTATCGCGTCATTATCTACACAGGCAAGATGCCCACGAGCACCGTCGCCCGGTGGTACAGGGAATACACCAGCGGCCACTAATCACGAATCGCGTGCAACCACCACCGCCGTGCCATAGGCGAGCACTTCGGTCACGCCGTCGGTGACTTCGTTTGCGTCGTAGCGCATCCCGATCACCGCATTCGCGCCCAGCGCGGCAGCGTGCTGCAGCATCAACTCGAACGCTTCCGTGCGCGCCTTTTCGCAAAGCTCCGTGTAAATCGTAATATTGCCTCCGACGAACGTCTGCAGTGCTCCGGCAAACGATCCCAACGCCGAGCGCGATCGTACCGTGATCCCGCGCACAACGCCGAGATTCTTTGTGATCCGAAACCCGTCCAGCTCGAACGCGGTAGTGACCATAGATTCAGGGAGATTGGTCATGATTCTCCTTGTAGCAGATCATGGAAACAAAAGCTGCGAGTCAAACCGTGTGGTCACCGCCTACGATCTGGATGCCGGACAGAAGCGTGACTGTTTAAGGAGACGGCTGCAGGAGAGTTAACTCCATGAAGAAGAAAGTGAAAGCGATACCCGTTTTCCCCAACGAAAGCGACGCGGCGGATTGGTGGGCGAGCAAAGAAGGGAGGGGTTTCGTCAAGCGGAAATCTGCTGAATCGGCGGGCAAGAAAAGAGAGTCTGGAGGGTCACCTCTAATAGCTCAATTGAACAAGAAGGCTAGTATTCAGATCGCCCTTCGGTTGCCTGAAACGGATTTGGCGGAAGCGCGCAGGATCGCCACCCGCAAAGGTATCGGCTACCAAACGCTTCTCAAGATGCTGCTTCACGAGGGACTGCAACGCGACGCTCGACGGCAGTAGCTGTCGGAACGCTTACCGAAGCGGCTCACATCGGGAAGCCCTCCTGATTTCCGGCCGAACGGCGATTCCCGCGGGAATCCACATACAGCTTCTTCCTTTCAGATTTCGACACGCGTCGGGATCCGCCAGAAGTGCGGCACTCCAGGCATTCAGGACATCCTTCCACCCTTACATTCAGTTGCTTCAAACCGTTGTGCTCTTTGCCGGGCGTGGGCATCGATGTGTTCACAACGTGCCTAGCCGAGGCCGCTGGCTTTTTGGCCCAGGCAGATGAGCGTGCCTTTCGGTGCTACGCCGGAATCGCTCCGATAACGAAGCAGAGCGGCAAAAGCCGACGCGTCATCATGCGATATGGTTGCAACGAGCGTATGCGAGAGGCCTGCTATCACTGGGCTCGAACCAGCGTTCAGCGCGATTCAATCCTCATAACATCGCCGGAATTCTTGCCGTTCAGCAAGAACTAGGCCACAAAGTGCCGCAGGTAGCCGTCTTCGATACGGCTTTTCATCAGCGAATCCCGGAGCATGCCTATCTTTATGCAATCCCGTACCGCTTTTATCAGCAATATCGTATCCGGCGCTACGGTTTCCACGGGACCATGTCTCTATCGGTATCGCGTTCTGAGCCAGAGGCCAACCGCCGCCCGTTACCACCGTTACTTTATTCGGAAGCCGCATCCGTCTGTTCTGAGGTAACCGCAATTAAAATCCACTTTGCCCACCCGGAGAAAGGTTTCAATAGCATCAATGAAGTTATAAATCGTATGCTGCTTTGGAGAAGCAAGTTCTATTCTCCATTGATGATCACGTCGCCGGAATTCACATGCCGCACCCGCACCACGTAGTCCCCATCGGTCAATGGATGAACGGTGTACCCTGCCTGCTGCAAGTCATGACGCTCACCGATCGCGGCTCTGCCTGCGGTGACATGAGTTGGTTTGAAATGCAAGCGCAGAACTTCGGTGGCCTCCTTGTCGAACGTCCGATAAGTCACACGCCTATCCCCATACCTAACCCTTTGAACTACCGACGTTGAGCCCAGCAAGTGGTTCTGGCCTTTCGGTGCCCACGCCGGAATGGCTGCCATCGCCCAATTAAAATGCCGCAAGTAGTCCGAGTATCCATCGCTCCACCAATACCCCCCGCCAAAATCTTTGCCGCAACAGGAAATCTTGCCATCCGATTGTGCATAGTAAGTCGCATAGTTCAGCGATCGAAAGGCATCGTGTTTGGCTTGCAGGTCGCCCGTCTTTGCGTAGTACATGGCATTGATGGCTGCCCATCGTCCTGTAGCACTCCCGTCGCCGGCGCGCGAGCAGCAGCCGTTGACATTCCCGTGGATTGTGCCTGGAGTCCGCTGTTCGTTAATGGCCCAAGCGCCTAAAAAGGGCCCAAGGCCAATGTACGTGCGTACCCAGTCAATCAGATGGCTGACATGGGCAACCCAGTGCGCGTCAACGGCCGCAGGATTCGGACGGCTGAGAATGTAGTAAGCTGTATAGTCTGGAACTTGCTGGTTAAGGTTTTTTGTGTTTTTCCGTACGTCTTCAAAATACCCGCTCCAGTCGTCCCATGCCTTGCTGCCCCTCTTCAACGGGTAATCCAGAACCCATTTCCAGGCCATGTCACGGGCCCTCTGATAGCCGCCAACGTTACCCTTCTTGAGCCGGATCAGTTCATCAAACAGGCGCAGCGGAGAGGTGGTGGCACCACCATATTGCTCCCCGTCCAAAATCTGGCCCGTACGAGCGTCCACCCGAAAAGGCCACGGAGTGTGTTCTGCGTCTCCCGGCCGAACATGTTTGGCCAAGGTGTCGGCACAGTGAATTCCCGCGTTCAGGTATTTCTCATCGCCAGTCATCTCGTAGAAGAGCACGTATCCTATTCCCAGCTCGCCGATTTTGTCCGGCGCGGCGCCGCCATAAAACTCATGGGGCATGTCCTGAATGCAGCGACCGTAGTCCGGATCGTTTCCGCAGGAAGTGGAAAACGGCACGTTGGGCCAGTTCCAGTCCGCCGGCGTGGTGCCGTGCGCCAGTTGGTAATCTAGCATCCGCCGAACCACAGCTTTGGCCTGCTCGTCGCCCGAATACGGATACCACGCGACAAGCGAATCCACCATTGAGCCATAGACCATCGCAGGATTGTGCTGCCAATACGTGCCCAGCAGCGTCTTACCACTAAAGACCGAGTTGATCAGATAGATCTTCAGTCCGGTCTTAGGGTCGTCCGGAACCTTGTGCTCTATGAAATTCCAGCCCAAGTGAAGAACCTTATCGTAACCAAGATTCTGTTCTGGGTGGTACCACGCCAGGAGCTGCCCGCTAGAATCGACCACGGCTTGATGCCACGGAAGCTGGGCATTGACATAATTGTTAACTCCCGTCGCAGCGAAGGCGCTCGCCACACTAATGCAAATTCCCAAAACTACTGTCCACCAGATCTTTATGGCACAGGTCATTTAGAAAGTTCTCCCAATATTGTAAATACGAACACACTACTCCATACCTAATAGCGCCTAAAAACTCAGCCTCAAGCTCAGTTGGATGAGCCGGGGATCTACCGATGTGCCCGTGACTGTTCCAAAGGCACCGCTACCCATTGTTGAATGTGGGGTGCTGAAGTTCGGGTGATTGAATAGATTATAGAAGTCCGACCGGAACCTCAAATTGAAGCGCTCCTCTATCGTAAAGTTCTTCATCAGCGAGAACCCAACTTGCTGCTCTCCATCAGCACGTAGCAGGTTCGTACCCTCATTACCGTAGGTTCCGGGGACCAGGTCGTTGGCAAAACATCCGGTATTGAACCACTCGTGCGGAAACTGTCACGGTCCAGATTTCATTCCGCCGGCTACGGCGTGAATACGCTTGGGCTCGTCGGAGTGGATCTGGCTTATCATTCCGCCGATCGGTTGCTCTGTCGCTTATCGGGGACGATTTGCAATGATTTCAGGAACTCGATGACGCAATCCTGATCGTATTTCGTCAGCTTCTGAAAGCCTGCATAAGTATCTTCGGCCTCGCCGTGATGGGCGAGCACGGCCTCCCGCATCGTCGTGTACATGCCGTGGTGCCCGAACGGGTGCTGGTTGGCGATGCCCCACAACCGTCGGGTAAGGAATTTGCCGTTGCCAAGGAAGAAAGCCGCTGAGCCTGCGGGCTGATTCATGTCGTATGGCTCGCGATTGGGGTCCTCCGGGCCGGCCGTGATGTCGTGAAGCTTGAAGTCGGTAAATGCGGGCACCCAGACCGTATTTCCGGTTGGCTTTAGCCGCGGACCCGGCAGCACGTTGCTGGTTAAATCCACCGCAAGCTCGGGCGCATCTCCAGGCTGAAGATTGCCCACCGGATTGTAGGGATTCGGTTCAGTGTAGATCCATCCTTTCCGATCGAGCGGCAATTCGGGCATATGACAGCGGCCGCAGCCAATCACGATGAATCGCCGCTGACCGTTCCTGATAGCGTTCGCCACGTCACTATCGGACGGGATCACCTGAACCGGGACTGGCAGCGTGGCCTGAATAGCGTGACTGCTGTGATGTCGGCGCGGGTCAACTCATTCACAAAGCCGTCACCATCGGCATCGACATCGGTACCGAAGCGTTCTTCTGATTGAATTCCATGATGATGATTGAATGCGTTGTTTGCGAACTGGCGAAGCGAGATCACGTTACCGGCCTGGCTGAACGGCCGAATGATCAGGCTGGGTGGTGTCTGCCCGGATGTCAGCAAACTGGGAGCCGGAATTCCCTCTACCTGCGATGTGTCCCATGTGCCGTCCGAATTGCGAATGATGCGTCCGAAAGATATGCCCTTTGCTGTCAACATGCGGGAAGT
>DASVGP010000114.1:0-5348 GCA_036379475.1 Bryobacteraceae bacterium
AACATGCGGGAAGTTCCCGGCATAGTCAAATCGCGAATGGCTTCTAGATCGGCCGTAATTTGGCGGGCAAGCATCTCAATGAACCCTGATCCGAACATGCCTACGGTCTTACGGGAATTGGCGATTGTCTGAAACGACACAGGAATGCCGCGCTCGTCCAGTGCGCCCCTTGTTGAGATCGTATCGGTAGAGTTGAAAGTCGCAAAATCGAAGCGCTGGCCCAGAACGAAGACATTACTTACAATGTCTCCGCCTCCGCCTACGTCCGGCGAATTATGGCAGCCGGCGCACGAGTTCGTGTCCGGCCCTGAGATCCGGTTGAAGTTCCGTGGGAATACAAGCGGGCTTTCCGGATCAGAAAGGGGATCGCCGGTGCCTTTTGTCAGCGGCCGGCCGGCGCCCTCCTGCGAGGTCCAACGCGCCGTGAATAGCTTTCGGCCGAAGTCGATCAGATCCTTGATGGATCGCTGATATTCATCCCCATCTCTTAAGTGCGTGGGAATAGAGACTTCCCTGCCGATTTGCGAATCATCGAACGCCCATAACGTGCCAAAAGAAGCAACGGCGCAGACTCCCACGCACCACAGAAGATTTCTCCTCATTGCATTCTCCGTGTCAGGATTTTGGACACGCGCGCTGCACGTGTAACTCCTTCCGCCGGCGCGCGTCTGCGAAATCCGCGGCTATTTACAGGAAGTGATATCGAACTTTACGAACCCGACCAGGAAGCCGTTTTCCGTGCCCACGCCGAGTCCGGGCGCGCCCAATACGGGATTTTCGGGCGTGAGCAATTGTCGTGCGCGCTCCTGCAGATTCGTTTTGCTTACGGGTCCATGCGTGAATAAAATGAGGTGCACGGCCGATCCGGGGGAGACCTCGAAATCGCGCAACGTGGCACGAAAGGTCAAGTCTCCGTTAGGTCCGGCAACGCCGGCATCCATTCTGCCGAAAACTCCTGCGGGATTGTCGGCCGGCATGAACAGATCCATAGGCGCACAATGGTTCGGAGTCAGGCAATTTGCCGTTTTGTCGACATAGGCGAACCAGACGGTGTAGGCTACCCCCGGGGTCAGGTTGTCGGTCTGCATCAGAACGTTGGCGCCGTTTTTGTTCACCGCCAGCAGGCCGGCTCCCGATACCGAAGATCCGTTCTGGGGTTTGAAAGGCTGGATTTGCCTGGTTCTGCATTGATTGGCGGCCATGAGTTTTGAACTGGAAGCCGTCATTATTGATGCCAGCACCGCCGCGAATGCGGCGAGCCGTGTGCCTCGAGCCGCCATCGCGGCGAGTCGCGAGTTTCGATACTTTCCGATCATGCTATCCTCCTCGATTTCCTCGATGTAGAATATTTGAACTACTCCGCCTCAGAATAGGGCAAGAAATCTCAAATGTCCTTCGCGCGAACGGAAAAAGTTCGGATAAAACTCTGATCGCCGTATGACGCCGCAATTGAGTGACGTGCTGGAGTTCGGAGCCTACCGCATTGACCGCGAACAACGGCTGCTGACGAAAGAAAACCACGTTATTCCGCTCGCGCCAAAGGTCTTCGACACTCTTCTCGTTTTGGCCGAGAGTGGCGGCCGGATGCTTGAGAAGGAGACCCTGCTTAAAAAGATCTGGCCTGACGCATTTGTTGAGGAGGGCAGCCTCACGCGCAACATTTCCACCTTGAGGAAAACGCTGGGCGAGGGGCCGCAGGATCAGAAATACATTGTGACTGTTGCCAGGCGTGGCTACCGGTTCGTGGCCAAAGTAAGCGCGCCCGCAGTTCCAGACCGGCCTGGCGGCCGTGAGGACCCGGCCCATTTACCGCACGGGAAGAACGATATTCCATCGCGGGAGCCGGCGATAACCTTTCCCGGACGCGCCGATATAAGTCCTGGCGAGGTAGCTTTTGTCGGCCGCGAGCGTGAGTTGCACCGGCTTAGCGGGCATTTTCAGCGAATGCTGGGCGGCGCCGGAAAAATCGTGTTCCTGACCGGCGAGGCCGGCATCGGCAAGTCCGCGCTTGCTGAGGAGTTCATACGGTCTGTGCAACGCATCCATCCTGGTTTGATGCTGGCGTGCGGCCGAGCCGTCGAGCAGTACGGAACCGGAGAAGCGTACCTCCCGTTCCTCGATGCGCTGTTTGCGCTGCTGTGTGAGGGCGGCGACACCTTCCGCACGACCCTGCGCGCTCTCGCACCTTTGTGGTGCCTTCAGCTTCCTTTTTTCAATTCGAGCGATGATCTGGATCAGCTTCGCCGTGAAACCGCCGGCGCTACCAAAGAGCGAATGTTACGTGAAATGGGAGATGCGCTGGGAGCTCTCTCCTCGATTGCGCCGTTGCTCCTGTTACTGGAGGATCTGCATTGGGCGGATCGCCCCACAATCGACCTGCTCCGCCGCCTTGGCCAGCAGATCACCGGGCAACGGATACTGCTGGTGGTGACGCTTCGTCCCGAGGATGCTGAGATCGTAAACCATCCCCTCAGGAACTGCAGGATCGAGATGCAGGCGCATCAGCAATGCGACGAGATCGCGCTTGGCCTGCTCAATCCCGAGGATATCGGCAATCTTCTGCATCTGCGCTTCAGCCCAAACGATTTTCCGGGTGATCTGGCTGGTTGGGTCCGCAGGAGGACTGATGGGCAGCCGCTGTTCACCGTCAGCCTGCTTGAATTTCTTGCGAGCCGCGGCACGATCGCGAATGTCAATGGCTGCTGGATTCTGACGAGTGAGATGACTCTGGAGATTCCGGATAGCGTTCGGGCAATGATCCGGAAGAAGATCGAAGCACTCGATGCCCGCTCCCGCCTCACTCTGCAGTACGCGAGCGTCGAAGGCGAAGAGTTTCTCTCCACTGTGGTTGCCGGTCTCCTCGGCGAGGATCAATTGGAAGTGGAAGAGCACCTTGCGGTTCTCGCCAATACGCATCGGCTCATCGAAATCCGCGGAGAGGACGAGTTGCCGGACGGCGCTCTGGCCACGCGTTATGCTTTTGCGCACGCTCTCTATCAGAACGTGTTTTATGACGAGCTGGTGAGCCAACGCCGCGCGCTGCTTCACAATCGCGCGGGTGAGCAGTTGCTCAAACATTACCGTGATCGGGCGCCGCGGATCGCCGTTCAACTGGCGATGCATTTCGAACGCGGGCGCAACTGGGCTCGCGCCATCGAGTTTCTTCTGCTCGCCGGCACGAATGCGACCAGCGTGTACGCCAACATACAGGCTGAGATGCACTACACGCGCGCGCTCGAATTGGCGCCCAGGCTCGCGCCGGAGGCCCGTCCGGAAACGGAGTTCCGCATTTACGAAAAACGCGCGGCTGTGTACCTGACGACACACAGCGTTGTCCCAGCGACTGGCATGCCGACCAGCCGCTTTGATCTATCTATAGCCGACTGCAAGGAAATGATCGTGCGCGCGCGAGCCGCCGGTTCTCCGGCTTTGGAGTGCCTTGCGCTTTATACCCTCGGCAATACTTTTTTCTATGCAAACCGCATACCTGAGATGTGGTCGGCGCTGCAAGAAATGCTGAAGCTGGCCGAGCGCACGCAAAGCGACGTGGCGCGCCTCCAGACTGTGGCTTTGATGGCGCAGGCTCATCTCGCTCTGGGCGACTTGCCGGCCGCGGAGAAGGAGTTTGCGGAAGTGATTGAGCGAGCGTGGCTCATCGACAAGCGCACGCTCCTGGGCGTCCTTGACTGGCATGCCTTGCTGCGGTTTTTTCAATCGGAATACCTGAATGCCGAGAAGCTGTTTCGCGAAACCCTGGACCTTTCATCAGAACTTGGGGATGCGTTCAGGAATCTGAAGTCGCATTATTTTCTCTGTCTCACGCTGGCGAATCTCGGGCGTATTTCGGAAGCTTTCGAGATTCTCAGCCGCGCCGTGGATATGGCGCGACGCAATGGCGATGTCTACTGGTCCGCGCGTGTGCCGAACTGTTTCGGCTGGATTCACCGTGAACTGGAGGATATCGAGGGCGCGGTGGCGTTCGACCGGGATGGTGCTGACACGGCACGCAGGCTGGCAGTGGTCGAGGCCGAAGTCAATTCAGTGATAAACCTCGGATTTGACTACTTCCGGGCAGGGGATGATAAATCCGGATGCTTGGCAATGAAATCCGCCGAATCGCTCCTCTCGCAGGCCCCCTTACTGCGCTGGCGTTTCGAAATCCGTTTTCAGGCGGCCCGGGCGGAACAGACGCTGTCAAAACCGGACGCTCTTTGCCTCCTCGAAAAGGCAACAAAATACGGCGCCCGCAAATACATCGTCGCCGGGCGCACGATGCTGGCGAAGATTGCAATGGCTGAAGGTGATCTGGTGACCGGCGAGGCCGAATTGAATGCCGCGCTTACGATACTACGGGAGTTTCCAGCGCCGCTCGTGGCATGGAAGACGTGGTCGATGCTGGGCCGTGTTTACACGGGACTCCAAAAAGCAGGCGCTGCGCGCGCGGCTTACAGAGAAGCGGCTTCGGTGGTTCGTGAGATCGCTGGTAACGTCAGCGATGGACGTTTGCGTGAGATATTCCTGGGCTCGGCGGCGGTGCAGGAAGTTCTCGCCTTCGCAGCGTGAGCCAAGCCATGTCCCGTTATGGCGCGGTGCAGTTGACGTTCCAGTGCCGTTTCAGTCATGGTCTGACGGTTAATTCCAACTATACCTATGCGAGCATACTGGACAATGCTTCGATCACCGGCGAATCGCAGGGCGGTTTCCCCCCGCTCCGAATTCGAATCCGCGCGAGATCCAGTTCAGTCTGAAGGTGCTTTTCTGAATTTCCTGAATGAAGAAACGGCATCTGCGCCTTGTGCCGGCAGGATGGTTTAGTGCTTAAGTTTCCAAAGGGTAAAGCATACAAGATGAAGCTAAGTGATGGCGTGAAACCCAGTGCAAGCGTCGCCGTTGCGCTTGCGATCGGAATGTCTTTGAGTTGTGGCCCTCCCCACTCAAACGCGCGCCGGCCGTGGCTGAACAAATCGCTCTCTGCTGTGCG
The DNA here is from genome assembly GCA_036379475.1 of Bryobacteraceae bacterium. GTDB lineage: Bacteria > Acidobacteriota > Terriglobia > Bryobacterales > Bryobacteraceae > Bog-105. Next base: position 4,982 of record DASVGP010000114.1, read on the forward strand.
GCGAGCCAACCTGCTCATCGGCGCGATGACTCTCAACGACAAGATTACTCTGGTCCACGGTGTGCATCTGAAGTCACTGCACGGATATACCGGCTATGTGCCGTCAAATCCGCGTTTAGGCATTCCTGCGCTCAAACTTGCCGATGGACGCGCGGGCGTTGGGAACGACGCGAAAAACGTGACTCTTCTACCTGCCCCAATCTGCGCAGCTTCGAGTTGGGACCCTCATTTGTTGAATGCGTACGGCCGTGTCCTGGGCAAGGAACAATGGCTGAAAGGCAACAATGTGGTATTAGGACCTACCGTCGATGTGGTGCGCGTGCCGGAGTGGGGGCGCACCTTTGAAACTTATGGCGAAGATCCTTAT
>DASVGP010000115.1:0-2560 GCA_036379475.1 Bryobacteraceae bacterium
ACTGCCGCGCTTTCTTGCGTTTCTGAAGCTCGGCGGAGGCGCGCTGATAGGCGCGGTCATGCGCGGCGTGGTAACGCATGTAAAGTTCGAGGGGTTGAACCTCGACCTCGACGGGGATGTCGCCGTTTTTGGCCTGCTCGGCAGTTTTCGGCTGGAGCGAAAAGCAGTGGTTCTGCGCACGCAAGGCACGTTTGGCGACCCAGGTGTGTTCGGCCATTTTGACGACCAGTTCGATTTCGGCCTGGCCGACGGGCTGTTCGTCTTCCATGAGCTTATTTAGGAAAGCGTCGAAGTTTTCCTGCTTCTCGACTTCTTCAAGGACGCGGAATTTGGAGCAGAGGCCGTGCTTGACGCCGTTCTGGGCGACTTTGGCCTTGGTCTCGACGGACTTGGGGCCAGTTGACTTTTGTGCGTTGCGGCGATTGGCCGCGATTTGTTTCGGAGTGGGCATGCTCGTGTCCAGAGGGTGGTATGGTGACAGGCGAAAACGCCTGCTCTACGGTGTCGAGTGTGCGGCGGAGGCGTGCGGGTGGAGAGACCCGGGAGGTTTAAAGCGCTGGATCTAAACGCAAAATAAATTTCAAAAAGTGTGACTAACAAATCGGCCCCGGCGATCGTGCGATCGCCGGGGCCGCTGGGTCGGGAGCAAAGCTTGGATTATTTCTCGCCGAGGAAGCTGAGCGGTTCGATGTCGCCGGTGCTGGCGCCCCAAACCGCTTGCGCACCCCACACCGCCTGAGCGCCCCATACGGCTTGCGCGCCCCAGACCGCCTGAGCACCCCAAACCGCCTGCGACGCCGAGGGGCTCGATGCACCCCACACGGCCTGCGCGCCCCAAACCGCTTGTTCGCCGTTAAGTACCGAGGAGCTGTAGACGGAGCCCGCGCCCCACACGGCTTGCGCGCCCCAGACAGCCTGGTTCGAGAAGACGGAGGAAGGATCGTAGGACAGCGTGACCTCTCCGGTCTCGGCATCGTAGTTGGCCGTCGGCGACATGGCCGTGCCGCCATTCGGAACGTTGTGTACATTTTTGAGCGCCGCCTCCAGATCGAGGTAGCCGGCGCCTACGGTGAAGATGTCGTAGTAGTCGGTATAGGTCGTTCCGGTTGTATCGTCAGTTACGCTGCTCGATTGCGGAAATGTCTTGTAGGCAGTCGTCATCAGCAGGACTTTCACCTGATCCGGAGTCAGATCCGGATTCGCTTGGAGCAGATCTGCCACTGCGCCGCTTACCACGGCAGCCGACATGCTGGTTCCGCTGAGCGTGTAGTAGGCGGTGGAGTAGCTCGAACCAAAATAGACGCGCGAAGGCTGCTGATACGGATTAGACGGCTGCGCAACCGGGCCGATCAGACCGCCTTCCAGTCCGGAAACGGTCGAGCCGAGCAACGATCCGACTCCATTTAATAAATCGCCAACTGTGCCAAGCAGGGAACCCAGCAGGGTGGGTCGCTCGTAATAACTCACTGCCACCGCACCTTCCGGATGCGCCGCAGGGAACAGGCCATTAGGCGCCAGCAGCGATACGACCAGATTGCCGGGCGCCAGAATATCCGGCTTAACAATATGATCAATCGCCGTCGGACCTTTCGAGCTATACGTTGCAATCAGATCGTCGGTGCGGTCGATTGTTCCCATGGTCTTCATCGCGCCGACGGTGATGGCATACGGATCGTTTCCGGGCGCAGTAATGGTGCCGTATCCCTGGATGCCGTCGGTATTGTCGCGGCCGTCGTTGCCTCCCGCAACCACCACCACGATGCCCGCTTTCCAGGCCGCTTCCACCGCCTGGCACAGCGGATCGAGTTTGTAACTCTCGTAAACCGGCCGGCCAAGCGAAAGGTTGATCACCCGAACGTTGTATTGGTTCTTGAGCAGAATGGCTTCATTGATCGCCGCCATCACCGCGCCGTCGGTGCCCTGGCCCGTCTCGTCCAAGACCTTCAGGTCGAGCAGGCTCACGCCGGGAGCAACGCCCATAAAAGTGCGGGTCGAAAGCCAGCCGCTCGACGATGCTCCGTTGGAGGCGATGATTCCGGCAACGTGCTCGCCATGCCCGAACCAATCCTGTCCGTAGCCCTGCCAGGTGGAAGCTTTACGGCCGTCTGGCAGATAGGCCGTCGGCGTAAAGTCCTGCGTGTAAACAATGTCGCTCTTCCATCCAGAGGTCAGGTCCGGCACCGGCGTGATACCGCTATCGATCACAGCAACGCCGATCCCTTTTCCCGTGTAACCGGATTGCCAGACATAAGGCGCATTCACTGCGGATGTGGTGAGGTCCGCCTTGTAATTGATCGACTTCCGATGCACGCGCCGATTTTCGGGGGAAATGTACTTTACCGACGGGTCGTTCTTCAGCGCCGCCAGCGCAGAGCCCGGGATGGAATACTCTCCCGAATCGAGCGCCTTGAATTCGGAAATCGTGGTGCCGCCTGCCTTGTTGATAGCTTCTTCCGTAGCGGTGCCGATGGGGACCTTCCACTGGATGATCACATCCACTGCGGTCTTACTCTGATCGTTTTTCAGGTCGTTCGAAATCTTCGCATTTTGCGGGGCGGCA
>DASVGP010000116.1:0-12747 GCA_036379475.1 Bryobacteraceae bacterium
GCCGCCAAACGTAAGCGTGCCGAGCTCGAAATAGACGATGGCCATCCCGAAAAGGAGAAACGAAGCGGAGGCCGCAGCGAGCACGAGATATTTCAGCCCCGCTTCGATGCCTGCCTTACCGCGCGTATAGGAGACCATCCCATAGAGAGAAACGCTCAGGATTTCAAGGCCGAGGAAAAACGCGGCGAAATGATTCGCGCTAACAAGGACCCCAGAGCCGAGAGCGGCGAGCGCAATGAGCAGATAAATCTCCTCGGGATGCCGCTCCTGGCGATGTTTGAAATATCCGTAACAGAGGAACACGACAGCAACGCTCGCCGCGAAAATCAGCCCCATATAGAAGAGAGCAGATTTGTCGATGGTCAGCAGTTCCGTTATCTGGCGCGGCACTAGAGGCGCAGCCGCAAAAAGCACGCCGAATGAGGCGCAGAATCCAACAATGGTTATCGCGACCGTAAGAGTATGGCTGCGGTGAATCGCGATTGCGACCATCACGACAATCGCCATGAAGGCGATCACCAGCAGCGGAAGAAGCGCAATCAGATCCGTGGAATTCATCATCTGTGCACCTGAATGACCGCTTCGAGCGCCTGCAGTGCCGGTTTGAACGTGTTGAGCACCGGCTGCGGATTCAATCCCAGCCAGAGAAGGGTTGCGCCCATCAGAGTTACAATGACCGCCTCGCGACGGACCATATCGGGTATGCTCCAGCCGCGCACGTTCGGTCCTTGAAATGCCCGCTGGATCAGCAATAGCGCGTAGAATGTCGAGGCGAGCACTCCGACGGCGCCGATGACTGCAAATGCCGGATGGCTGCGAAAGACTCCGAGCAGAATGAGGAACTCGCCGATGAAATCGCCCAGACCCGGCAGCCCCATGGATGCCAAGGCAAAAAAGAGCGTAGCTCCGCCGAGGCGCGGTGTTGTCGACCATAAGCCGCCCATCTCTTCCATGCTTCGCGTTCGCGTTCGCTCCTCGACGGAGCCGATCAAAACGAACAGCGCACCGGTGCTGAGCGCGTGACAGATCATGGTCATGACCGCCCCCTGGAGCGCAAGCGTATTCCAAGTGAAGACGGCGAGCACCACAAACCCAAGGTGGCTGATGCTCGTGTAGGCGATCAGGCGCTTCAGATCCGTTTGCCCAAAGGCAAGGATGGCACCGTATAAAATGCTTGCGACAGCCAATCCCATGGCGACCTGTGAAAATTCGCGTGAGGCATGGGGGAACAGTGGAATGAGAAAACGAATCAGGGCGTAGGCCGAGGTTTTTGCAAGCAGGCTAGCCAGGATCACCGCACCCGAGGTGGAGGTTTCCGAGCAGGCGTCGGGCAGCCAGGTATGAAATGGGAACAGCGGCAGCTTCGTCGCGAAGGCGGCGAAGAAGCCCAGCATAATCCAGAGCGCCGCGGTTGGCGACAGAGGAGTGTTCAGTAAGTCGTTATATTCGAATGTGAATACTCCGGTCGCCTGGTAATGGAGGAAATAAAGTGCCAGGATGGCCACCAGCATCAGCAGCCCGCCGGCTTGTGTAAAGAGGAAGAATTTAATGGCTGCATTGGTGCGGCGTGCGTGACCCCATAACGCGATGAGGAAATACATCGGCACCAGCATCAATTCCCATGCGAAGTAGAACAGAAATAGATCGGCTGCCAGAAATACCCCGGCGATACCGGCCAAAGTCCATAGCGCATTTAAGTAAAACAGGCCGATGTGGTCGGTGATTTCTTTCCATGACGTCAGGATCGACAGCGCCCCGACAAAGAACGTAATCGCGAGCAGAAGCAAGCTCAGGCCATCAAGCGCGAGATGGAAATGAATGCCAAAGTATGAGATCCAGACCCAATCGAGGTTCTCGAGCCAGGCGCCCGGCGTGCCGGAGCTTAGGAATGCGATCTGGCCCGCATGATGAACCCATAGATACAGCGTGATAGTGAAATCGATGACTGTAGCGGCGAATGCGATCCACCGCGCAACAGCCGAACTCCACCGGGCGGCGATGAATGAAATAAGCCCACCGACCAACAGAACGATAATGAGCCAGAAGAGAATCATCTGAATAGAACGATTCCGACGTAGACGACGGCGCCTGCGCTGAGCACAGCGGCATACAACCGCAAACGGCCGTTTTCGCTGCGGCTAAGCGCGAGGTGTCCGGATCTGCTGAGCACAGCGATTCCGTCGAACAGATATCTCACGATGTCCGACTTGCCGGCAGTCGCAAACCAGACTACCGGCCGGACAAAAACGCGATCGTATAACCAATCGAATCCCCAAGCCGCGAACCAGAACGTGCGTACCCGGGATCCGACAGCACTCTTCGCGACTACTGCCGCATAGCCGCGCTGTTTCATAAAGAATAGGTAAGCCAGCGCGACGCCCACCACGAATGCTGCCGCCGAAATACCGGCCGAGAGAGCTTCGCTCAGAAATCCGGTCCTCGCGCTCACCAGCGGCGGCAGTGCGGTATCCAGAAAACTGATCAGGTGAGACCGCGTGAACCCGGCAAATAATGTGAATACGGACAAAACCACAACGGGGACGATCATCGGCTTGCGCGGCCGGCGTGTCACCGCTGTCCTCTCGTCCCCGAAAAAGACAAGAAAGATGAGCCGGAAAATATAGAGCGACGTTAATAGTACGCCAACGATACCGGCAACCCATAACGCAAGGTCGCCTTTAGGCGAGGTCCAGGCGCTCCATAAGATGAAGTCTTTGCTCCAATAACCGGAGGTAATCACAGGCAAGCCGGCAAGGGCGCATCCACCAATTAAAAACGTCCAGAACGCGATTGGAATCCGCCTTGCCAAGCCTCCCATCCGGAAGATGTTGTGCTCGTGATGCAGCGCCTCGATGACAATTCCCGCTGCAAGAAAGAGGAGCGCTTTGAAAAACGCATGGGTCATGAAGTGGAACAAACCGGCGGCCCAGGAGCCGACACCCAAGGCCAGGAACATGTAGCCGATCTGGCTGATGGTCGAATAGGCCAACACACGTTTAATATCCGTTTGTGTAAGCGCACTGCAGCCGGCCAGGAGCAGGGTTGCAGCACCGATCACAGCCACCGCCAACTGCACACTTGGCGCTAGCGTGTATAGGACGTGGGTTCGCGCGATGAGGTAGACACCGGCCGTGACCATTGTCGCGGCATGAATCAGGGCGCTGGTAGGGGTTGGACCAGCCATCGCGTCTGGCAGCCAGGTTTGCAATGGGAGCTGGGCCGATTTACCCACCGCTCCCCCAAGCAGAAGCGCCGCGGCAGCAACTGCATAGGGCGATCCACCCGCCCACTGGATGCTCGCTCGGTGCATGAGCTCTTGTATATTAAGCGTTCCGAGCTGATGAAAGAGCAGAAACAGGCCGACTATGAATGCGGTATCTCCGACGCGCGTCACGATGAATGCTTTTCGCGCGGCCAGCCCATTTGCCTCATCCTGGTACCAGAACCCGATCAGCAGATAGCTGCACAGGCCGACGCCTTCCCACCCGAGATACAGCAATAAAAGGTTATTTGCCAGAACCAAGACCACCATCGAGCCGACGAATAAGTTCATGTAGGCAAAGAAGCGGCTGTAGCCCTCATCTTCTTCCATGAATTCGGCGGAGTAGAGGTGGATAAAAAAGCTCACCCAGGTAACCACCACCAGCATGAGCAGCGATACCGGGTCCAGATAGAGGCTGATTTGCGGCTGGAATCCATCGACGTTGATCCAGGTCCAGAGCACTTGAAGGTAGGGAGTAGGAGAAAGCAGGAAGGCGACGGCGATACCGAGCGAAATCAGCGCCGAAAGGCCGATGGATGCAACGCCGGTGACCGCGACCCAAAGCTTCGAGATCTGCCGCCCAAAGAGAGCGAGGACGAAGGCGCCGATAAACGGCAAGGCTGCGGTCACCCAGAGCAGTTGCAGCATGTCAGCCTTTCAAAGTGCTTGCCGAATCCACATCCACCGACTTCGAAAGCCGGTGGAGCCGCACGACCAGCGCCAAGCCCACAGAGACTTCCGCCGCGGCCATGCTCAGAATGAAGAGAAACATAATCTGCCCATCCGGCTGGCCCCAGCGCGCGCCGGCCGCGACGAAGGCAAGCCCGGCCGCATTGAGCATGACCTCGATGGACATGAGGGTGAAAATTACATTACGGCGTGTCACCAGGCCGATCAGCCCCAGAACGAACAAGATCGCCGCCAGCAGCATCCCGTTGCCGGCCAGATTCGCTATCATCTGTGCTCTCCACTTCTCCCGGCGCGTTCCAGCCGAGATGATATGCGCCCACAACGCCTGCCAAAAGGAGCATCGATACCAATTCGACTCCTAGCAGGTATGGGCCGTACAAGGCGATGCCCACCTGTTGCGGGCTGATTTCGCCGCGCACATTGGCGCTCCGGTGGGCGAACAGGATATAAAACAGCTCCGCCGCCAAAATCGCTGCGAGAATCGATGGGCCAATCCAGGCCTTTGCATCGAGCCATGCGCGCTCGATCTCGACGGCTCGCTTTCCAATATTCAGCAGCATGGTCACGAAGATGAACAGCACCATGATGGCCCCGGCATAGATAATTACTTCCAAGGCAGCCACGAATGGTGCGCCCAACGTATAGAAGACCGTTGCGACAGCGAGCAGCGAAACCACCAGATAAATGAGCGCGTGGACCGCATGGAGCCGCGTGATCATCAGCACGGTGGAGATCACCGCAATCACGGCCGAAATGTAGAATGCCGGGGCCATGTTTGTGCCGGTTAGGGTAGAAGCGAATGGATATCGGCTGGCGGCGCCTCGCGTTCCGATTCGCCCTTATCTTTCCCGCCGATCTGCACGCCGGAAACTCGCCAAAAATTGTATCCCGGATATTTACCCACCCCACTGATGAGCAGATCCTCCTTCTCGTACACCAGATTGGGACGGAGGTATTCACCCATTTCGAAATCGGGCGTCAACTGAATGGCATAGGTGGGGCAGGCGTCTTCGCAAAATCCGCAGAAGATACAGCGGGAAAAGTTAATGCGGAAGAACTCGGGGTAGCGGCGTCCGGATGAATCTTCCGTTGCCTGCAGAGCGATGCAGTCCACCGGACAAACGGCGGCGCACAGATAACAGGCGACACAGCGCTCGCCGCCGTCCGGATCGCGCGCAAGGATAATGCGCCCCCGATACCGAGGAGCCAAATAAGGCTTCTCCTCCGGATATTGCACCGTGACGCGGCGCCTGAACGTATGAAGAAATACATCCCAGATTGTTCGTAATATGCTGAACATAATTAAGCTCCGGGAGTGGATGCAACCACAACCGCTCCCGTAACAAGCAGATTAGCCACGGAGAGTGGCAGCATGATTTTCCAACCCCAGTTCATTAACTGATCAAATCGCGGGCGCGGCAGTGCCGCTCTCAGCAAAATAAAGAAGCCGATAAAGAAAAATGTCTTTATCAAAAACCAGACGATTGGTGGCAAGACCGGCCCCAGCCAACCGCCGAGGAACAGAATTGTAATTAGTGCTGAAATCAGAGTTACACCGAGATACTCACCGACAAAAAACAGGCCGAATTTCATTCCCGAGTACTCGGAATGGAAGCCGGCTACGAGTTCGCTTTCCGCTTCCGGAAGATCGAACGGAAGGCGGCGTGTTTCGGCCACTCCGGCAATCAGGAACAGAACGAATCCTATAAACTGCGGAGCGATGAACCAGAGGCCACGCTGGGCGTGGACGATCTCGGTAAGATTGAAAGATCCCGCAAGGAGCACGACTCCCATAATCGAGAGGCCGAGAAAGACTTCGTAGCTGAGCATCTGGGCGGCGGCTCGCAATGCGCCGAGCAAAGAATACTTGTTATCGGAGGACCATCCCGCCAGCACCACACTGTAGACGCCCAGCGAGGACATCCCCAGGACGAATAGAAGCCCGACATTCAAATCGTTGACGACGATGCCGGGCGCATAGGGGAGGACCGCAAACGACATCAGTACCGTAACCACGATGATGGCCGGCGCCAGAATAAAAACCCATTTATCGGCGAAAGGCGGTATCCAGTCCTCTTTAAAGAAGATCTTGATCATGTCCGCCATTACCTGGAGCAGCCCAAATGGTCCGACGCGGTTAGGCCCGTAGCGATCCTGCCATAACGCAAGCAGCCGCCGCTCTACCCAGATCAGTCCCGCGGCGATCGTAAGCGCCACGATGAGAACACCGAAGATGGAGGCAAACGGGAGAGGACTCGTCATACCCGCGATATCTCCGTCCAAAGCGGCAGCTCCAGTCCTTCAAGTGGAAGGAAGTTCGCGGGGTAACCCGCCACGCCGTGAGCCAGACCGGCGATAACCCGGACTGGCAGACGCTGCGCGAATACCGCTGCTTCCGGGCCGAACTCTGCGGCATCTTCAGCACTCAGCGCGATGTAGGGATCGGGCGTTAGCTCGGCGATAGCCGGCGCCCGACGGCTCAGCTCTTCGCTGCCGAAGATATGGAATAGCGGCACCAGAAGCCATTCGCGATCGCGCGCTTCAAAGGCGGTCGGAATGGATGTAAAGAAAATGATGCCATCGCCTTCCGGTGCGATCAGGCGCACCCCGGAGCTTCCACCGCGCAGCGGACCGGCGATTTTCTCCTGATATTTATTGACCGCCTGAATGGAGTTCCAACCCGCGGACCAGAAGTACGGAATCAGCGCGGGCGGCGGCTGGAGCGAAGCGCCTTCCATGGAGAACGAAAGCGGAGAGTCGGTATCCTCGGGCGGCTTAGGTTCGCTCACTGAAATGTTGGCCAGGATAGCGGTGCGGCCGCTGTAGCGGTGCGACTCGCGGGGCACTCTTGCTCCCACCATTCGGAAACCGGCAGGAGGCGCAGCCCGAACGGCCGGCGAGAGCGCGGGAATTTCCGCAGCGAGATCGGCCAAAACCCGATCAATGCTCTCCCATTCGCCAAGCCATTCCCAACTCTGCCGCACCGCTTCAGGCGGCGGGAGCACGCGAAAGAATCTTTGTGCCCGGCCTTCGTTGTTCACCAGCGTCCCATCGCTCTCGGCGGCGGGCGCGGCGGGCAGAAGCAATCCTGCTTTCGCCGTCGTCCGGTTCTCGAGGTGATCCAGCGCAATCACCTGCTGACCGCGGCTGAAAAAAGCGTCTACGGTCGAACCAGGTAATCGCCGGTACAAATCGTTTTCGAGGACAATAGCGGTTTCAGACTGTGCCTGGACTGCGTCTTCGAGCGCCTTTTCAGTCATCATCGCCAGCCCGAAGCTGTTACATTCCGGAGTCAAGAAAGATAAAGCGCCGCCGGGCAATGCACGCGCGATATTAGCGGCAGCCTGAATAATGTGCTGGCTCCGCTGGCTCGGACCGGAAACGACGAGCGGCCGCTTGGCCGCCTTCAGAGCTTCGGCGACGTTCCTCACGAAAACCCGTTGCGATTCGGTTAGGTCTGCCGGTTCCGGCGCTCTCTCATCCAGCGCGTGCGCAATCGCAAAGCCGACACGCGCCAGATCGTCGGGCGGGGCTTGATAACACTCCGTAGCGATATCGTCCAGCCGCGTGGCGCTCGTTGCGGCGATAAAGAAGGGGCCGGTCTGGCCTTGCAGTAACTCGCGCACGCCATGGTCCTGCCATAGAGGTATCTTCAACTGCTTGGCCGCTTCTATCGGCTGCTGCCGCGCGGTCTGGCGCAAGGTGAGGGCCATCCTCGGTGCAACGTTCGTGACGTCCTCGCCGAGAATCAAAACCGCATCGCAAGACTCGATTTCCCGGAGCGATGGGGTCCGCGGACCGGAGTTGAGCACATCCAGCATCGAATGCAGAAGGTTCAGCTCGCTTCGGGGGACGCCCGCATAAAAGCAGTCGGCGCCCACCAGTTTGCGTAGCGCAAAATTGCTTTCGAGCGATGCCCTCGGAGAACCAATCCCAATTACATGGGAGCCGGTATCGATGAATCTCCGCAGGTGCACCTTCGCGTCATCCCCGGAAATTACTTCCGCTCCCAGCCTCGAGTGCCGGACGCGATGCTCGCTGTTGACGAATTCATACGCGTAGCGACCCCGATCGCAGATAAAGTAGCCGTTAATATCGGCGCTATATCGGTTGACCACGCGGCGCAGCATGCCGTACCGGGAACCCATGCTGATGTTACATCCAATCCCGCAATGCGTGCACACCGACGGCGCCAGTTGCAGATCCCATTTCCGCGTGTAATGCTGTTTCAAAGTAGCGTCGGTGAACACGCCGGTCGGGCAGACTTCCACCAGATTGCCGGCAAACTCGTTGTCGAGAACTCCGTCGCGGTCGCGCCCGAAGTAAACCAGATTTCGGAGCGCGAACGCATTGAAATCCGTCCCGCCAGCATATTCGCGATAGAAACGCACACACCGGTAGCACTGGATGCAGCGGTTCATTTCATGGTTGAGAAATGGGCCGAGATACTGGTTGCGAAAAGTCCGCTTATCGAACCGGTATCTGCGGTAATCGTGCCCTGTCATGACGGTCATGTCCTGCAGATGGCACTCTCCGCCCTCGTCGCAGACCGGGCAATCGTGCGGATGGCTCAGCATCATGCCTTCGATGATGCCGGCTCGGAACGCAGCCGCTTCCGGATCCTTAATCGAAATGCGCGTTCCGTTGGAGGCAGCCGTCATGCACGCCATCACCAGCCGGCCCTTTTTGTCCGACTCATCCTTGAATTGCTTCACAGCGCATTGCCGGCAGGCGCCCACGGAACCGAGCGCCGGGTGCCAGCAAAAGTAAGGCAGATCGAACCCTAAAGAGAGACACTGGTGCAGCAGATTCTCCTCCGGGTTCATCTCATAGCCGCGATCCTCTACATAAACGGTTGCCATGCTATCTCCATGGGCATCGCTTTTCGCGGATGTGGCGCTCGAAATCGTCGCGGAAATATTTCAGCCCGCTCTGTAAAGGCTCGGCCGCGCCTGGCGCGAGCGCACAAAAAGTATTACCTGGCGCCAGAAATTTCGTTTGGAATGCAAGTTTCTCAATATCCCCCTGCTGCCCCCTGCCCTGCTCCATAGCAGCCAGAATCTTTTCCGCCCAAGACAGCCCGCTCCAGCACGGAGTGCACCAGCCGCACGATTCCTGCGCAAAAAAGTGCTCGAGGTTCCAAAGCATGCCAACAGGGCACGTTTGGTCGTCCAGGATGATCATCGTTCCCGTCCCCATGCGGCTCCCGACCTTTTGCAGCTCATTGAAGTCCATGGGAAGATCGAGATGCTCTTCCACCAGGAAGTCGGTCGACGCGCCTCCCGGTAAAAGGCCCCGAAACCGGACGCCCTCGCGCATGCCGCCCGCATGCTCCTCGAGGATTTCCCGAACCGTGGTACCCATCGGCAGCTCCCACAAGCCTGGCCGGCGAACCTTCCCGCTGGCGCCATACAGTTTGGTGCCTCCATCCTTGCTGCTGCGGCTTAGGCCTTGAAACCAGCTTGCCCCGCGGTTGACAATATGCGGAACGTTGCACAAAGTCTCGACATTATTCACTGTGGTTGGCCTTCCCCATAGCCCCGAAACGGGCGGGAAGGGCGGCTTCGCTCGCGGATTCGCCCGCTTGCCCTCCAGAGCATTCAACAGCCCCGTCTCTTCTCCACACATGTATCTCCCAGCGCTCAGGTGCAGGTACATGTTCAACTGATAATTCGAACCGAGAATGTTCTTCCCTAGATAACCAGCCCCATATGCCTCTGCAATTGCGCGGGAAATAGCTTCTGCCGATCTTTTATATTCGCCGCGTAGAAATACATAAGCTATGTCGGCCTGCATGGCATAGCTCGCGATCATCATTCCCTCGATCAGCTGATGTGGGTCGCCCTCCATTAAGTACCGGTCCTTGAAGGTACCGGGCTCCATTTCATCTGCGTTGGCGACCACGTACCTTGGCGCGGGGATATCCTTGGGCATGAATCCCCATTTGACTCCGGTTGGGAACCCCGCCCCGCCGCGACCCTTCAGGTTCGATGCCTTTACCTCGTCGATTACCTGCTGCGGCGTCATTGAAGTCAATACCTTCCGCAGCGCCTGATAACCCCCGGCGCGCTCATAGGCTTGCAGCCCGGGAGGCGCCTGACCGGGACTAATGTTCTGAGTAAGAGGGGTCTCCACGGCTATTCGTACCGACCGAGTATTTCAACAGCCTTCTCAGGCGTCACATCCAAATGCAGGTCATCGTCGACCATCATCACCGGTGCGTGGTCGCAAGCGCCGAGACAGACAATCGGGAGCAGAGTAAAGCGCCCGTCTCCGGTGATTTCACCCAGTGCAGAACCACAATGCGCTGTCATGCGTTCGGTCACGCCTTGTGATCCCATAATCCAGCAACTCACGCTATCGCAGATATAAGCAACATGCCGGCCGACCGGCTTGCGGAAGATCAGGTTATAGAAACTAGCCACACCATCTAAGTCGGAAGTGGACATCCCGAGAAACTCCGCGATATCCTGCAAAGCCTCGTCGGAAACCCAGCCGCGATGCTTCTGCACAATCTTCATTGCATCGATCGAAACCGCTTGCTTGGTGGGGTAATGCGGCAACTCGGCTTCGATTTCTTTCTGTTCTTCCGCTGATAGCATCGGATGCTCCTCTCTTTAGCGGTCCACGTCCGCCAGCACGTAATCCATAGCGCCCAATACCGCCAGAAGGTCGGGGATCATTCTGCCCCGGCACAGCAGCGGCAGCATTTGCATATGCGGAAATGAGGGCGTCCGAATCCGTGTCCGGTAGGAGTGGATTCCCCCGTCGCTGACCAGGTAGTAACCATTGTTCCCCTTTGCTGCCTCAATCGCTCCCAGCGCCTCGCCGGGTGGCATCACCGGCCCCCACGTTACGCTCAGAAAATGCGTAATCAGAGTTTCGATATCGTGCATCGTTCGGTCTTTGATAGGCGGCGTTGCAAGTGGATGGTCCGATTTATAAGGTCCATCCGGCATCCGCTTCACACACTGCTCGATAATGCGAAGACTCTGCCGCATCTCTTCCACACGCACGAGGGCTCGATCGAAGCAGTCGCCGTGCGTGCCCGTTGGAATATCGAATTCAAACTGATCGTAGCCGGAGTACGGCTGTTTCTTCCGAAAATCCCACTCGGACCCGCACGCGCGCAGCGCGGGACCGGTAGCACCCCATTCGATGGCCTCCTCCAGGGTCATGACTCCGACTCCTTTGGTGCGCCCTTGAAAAATGCGATTCTTCAGCACTTCGTGATCGTATTCGGCGAGCCTCGGCGGCAAGTAAGCCAGGAAATCCCGGAACATACGATCCCAACCGTGCGGCAGGTCTTGTGCCACACCGCCGATACGAAACCAGTTCGGATGCATGCGGGCGCCGCAGACCGCTTCGATGATGCCGAAGGCGCGCTCACGGTCATTGAAGGTGTAGAAGACCGGAGAAAGCTGGCCCAGATCCTGCGCGAAGGTTCCGTACCAGACCAGATGGCTAATGATCCGGAAAAGCTCAGTCATCATGACGCGGATCACTTGTCCTCGCGGCGGGACCGTAATTCCTGCTAACTTTTCCACTGCGATCAGATATGCCAGATTGTTGATGACACCGCCTAGATAGTCAATGCGGTCGGTGTAAGGAATGTAAGTATGCCATGTCTGGCGCTCGCCCATCTTCTCGGCGCCGCGATGATGGAAGCCAATCTCCGGCACCGCATCCACGATCTCTTCACCATCAAGCTGAAGCACGACCCGCAGCACACCGTGTGTACCGGGGTGCTGGGGTCCCACGTTTAAAAAAAGGATGTCGCTATCACCCGTGCTGCGCCGCATACCCCACTCTTCTGGGCGGAAGCGCAGCGCCTCCTGTTCGGCGACCTGCTTGTCGTCCGGTAAACGGAATTCGCCCATCTCAGTGGCTCGTGCCGGGTGGTCTTTGCGTAATGGATGGCCCTCCCACGTGCGCGGCATCAGTATACGAACTAGATGCGGATGTCCCGTAAAGCGGATGCCGAACATATCCCAAACCTCGCGCTCATACCAATTTGCAGCGGGCCAGAGATTGGTAACCGTATCAATCGAAGGGGCGTTCTCTTGGAGCGGTGTTTTGATGCGCACATAGGCGTTGCGATCGTAAGAGAACAAATGGTAGACCAGCGTGAAATCGGAATCGGGCTCGTCTGCCCGGTGCGTGCGCATTCGCTCGTCGATTGCGGTGATGTCGTACAACATCCTGTACGGATGGGCGATATCGTTTTTGAGAAACGATAGGACGGGTGGAACTTGTTCGCGCTCTACCCAGAATGTAGGGATACCATCTTTAATGCCGTGCGGCGGTGGCTGCGCTGCGCTTAACTGCTCCTCTATGGTCTTCGCAAGACTCCCATCCATGGAGTTCACACCTGATCGGGCGTTCGCAGATCTGTCGCCTTCTCGCGCGCCGGTCGATTGAGGTCTCGTAGAGAAGGCGCCGGGGCTCGCTCGACCTTCTGCGAACCGACGACCCAACTCAAAGGCCGGCGTTCGGTGCCGACAGCTTTCTGCAGCAGGGATAGGCCTTCCAGGAAAGCGTCCGGGCGAGGAGGGCAGCCGGGAACGTATACATCCACCGGCAGGAACTTGTCGACGCCCTGGACCACGCTATAAATGTCGTACATTCCGCCGGAGTTCGCGCAAGATCCCATGGAAATGACCCACCGCGGCTCCATCATTTGCTCGTAAAGCCGCCGGATCACGGGTGCCATTTTGATGAAAACCGTGCCGGCAATAACAATGAGATCGGCTTCCCGCGGCGTGCCGCGGATCACTTCAGCGCCAAACCGTGCT
>DASVGP010000117.1:0-139057 GCA_036379475.1 Bryobacteraceae bacterium
GTTCGGGAAGCCCGCCAAGCCGGAAGGGCGCCGAATACCAGCCCGGTGAGGAGGGAAACCGCCAGGGCGAATACAAATACCGTGGCATCCAGCTTCGGTTGATTAAAGTTGGCGGAGTTTGGGAGTGAAGACCACAACAGGCGCAGCCCGCCGTAGGCGATCGCAAGTCCGGCCACACCGCCGACGAGTGAAAGCAAAACACTTTCGGTGAGTAATTGGCGGATGAGGCGGACGCGGCTCGCGCCCATCGCCAGGCGAACCGCCATTTCATGCCGGCGCGCTACGGACCGCGCCAGGAGCAGGTTCGCGACGTTGGAACAGGCAATCAGCAAAACCAACGCGACGACGATCAAGAGCACGGCGCTCCCGAACACGATGGGCGATGACGATCCGGTACTGCTTCCGAACACCGCATCGAAAATCGGCTCGACCGCGATAACGTGTCCTTGATCCGTTTCGGGGTACTCGCGGGCCAAGGTGGAAGCGATCGTCGCAAGATCTGCTTGCGCCTGCTTGCGGCCGACGCCTGGTTTCAGCCGGCCCACACCCTGAAAAACGCCCTTGCCGCGCGCCGTCAAAATATTTTTCATCTGGACGGGCAGGAGCCGTTCGGCCATCGCGGCCGGGATCCACAAATCGGGCCCAAAAATCGCGTTCACACCAATGAAATGGGGCGGTGCAACACCAATCACCGTGAAGACAACGTTGTCGAGCTGTAGTGGCTTGCCCACGATGTCATGCTCGCCGCCAAAACGCGTCTGCCATGTCCCGTAGTTCAGGACGGCAACGGGATGATCGCCCGGCGCGCTGTCCTCCTGAGGCAGGAAGAAGCGGCCGCGCTCCGGACGGAGACCGAGCGTCCGGAAATAATTCGCCGTGACCAATTCCGCGAAAATTCGCTGTGAGGACCGGCCGGTTTTCAAGGTAATCACTTTCGCCGACGTATAACCAGCAAGTGAGCGAAAGACCGCATTCCTGGCGCGGTAATCTTTCAGATCCGGATAAGAGAGCGGCAGAGGCGTATTAGCTTTGGAGCGGTTTGCGGCTTCCGTCATGCTCACCGCCGCCAATTGCGAAGGATTAGGGACTGGCAGCGGATTCAAAATCAGTGTGTTGATGAGCGTGAAGACGGCGGTATTCGCGCCGAGGCCCAAGCCGAGCGTAAGGACTACAAATAGAACAAATAACGGATTCTTGCGCATGGTCCGGCCGGCGAAGCAAAGGTCTTTCCAGAGATCCGGCACCAGGCGGCCGCTCAATCGGCCGCCCTCGGGTACCGGCTCGTGTTTCGGCATGCGCTGATTTGGTTGGATCGATGCCCGGAGCGGATACAGGTCGTCCAATTCGGCGGCGGTTTTCCGGTATGCCTCTTGCTCGCTCTCGCCGGCGCCGGTGAGTTCCCGGTAGCGATCTTCCAAATGCTGCGCCACTTCCTCCGCAAGATCCGCTTGCTCGGCTCCCCGCAAACGGAGCGATGCGAGTCTCTCTTGAACGATTCGATTCCAGTCAGGCATGTTCAATCCCCGTAACGCGGCCGATGGCGGCCACAAACTCTTTCCAGCTCTTCTGTTGCGCGCGCAGCACCTTGCGGCCTTGCGGAGTGAGGCTGTAATAGCGGCGGCGGCGCTGTTCGGCCTTCTCCACCCAGCGGCCGGCGATCCATCCCTGCTCCTCCATCCGATGGAGCAGCGGGTAGAGCGAGGTGACGTGAAAGCGGAGCGCGCCTCCGGAGCGAAGTTCAATCAGCCGCGAGATGTCGTAGCCATGCCGCGGCTGATTCTCAAGCAAAGACAAGACAAGCAGCTCGGCGCTGCCTTTTTTCCATTCACGATCCGGAGATTCCATATTTGGCAGTCCCTTATATAGGGGTCACAAATATGGTACGCCCGCCTCGATCTACCGGTTCAATTTTTTTTGGAGGGCGGCTACTGAGACTGGCTTGTCGGAGGGGTATTGCTTGCATACCTGGAGGTGGAGAGGGGGCTCGTACTGTGGCGATGCCCGCGCCCGAAAAAGAAGCGCTTCGAGCTCTTTAGATTAGCTACCTGTTCCAGCCGGCGGCGAGAACGAGAAGTAGCACAGCTTAGGATTTCCCGAGCGCCGATACCAGACGAAGGTTTGACTTAGATAGCGGTGCTACAGGCTTGTGATACTTTCTCCGCGCTTTCTCCGCCGTTTGTCTCTCACGTTCGATAAGCAGGGGGCGGAAGTCTTCGCTGACGACCTGATAGTCGCGGAACTTATCCAAGGCATTTGACCCACCGAGGGCTGCTGCGGTCAGTAGCTGTACGCAAAACATGGGGCCGTCTTGTATAAGCAGCCGATTCTGGAGTAGCAAGCCGAGATCGATTTCGATCGAAAAGGCGCTTATAGGACTGTATTCCTCGATACCGCGGAATAGGAAGCACCGCTTGCTGCCACTTTGCTGAAAACCTTCATATGCAAAATGCATCGATCTATTGACTTTCTCTTTCGCGGAAACTCCGCGAAATTGCCGCTACGAATCTCTAAGAAGTGAAATCCAGAGAGTCTGACTTAGCCCAGAAAGTCTGAAGTGCGGGCGAAAGTGCTCGAACATTATAAGTATAACGCAAAACGGGCGCGTTCGTCCACTTAATCTGCGTATCGCGCAACATAAACGGCATCGCGACGAGCCTTTTATTGTTTTCGCTGCGTCTAAGGCTTATGAGCAATGGAGAACCGACGATCGCTTTGTGTCAGCTCAACCGGGCGTATCGGCAAACCTGGGAAGAGTTCTGTATGGAAGTTGCAGCTCTGCACTCTCTTCCATCGGATGCGTCCAACCGAGCCGTAGTAGAAGGCGCCAAGAGTCGAGTTGCACATGCAGAACGCTCGTATCGCGAAAATCGCGACAGGTTCGCGGAACACATGCTCGACAAGAAACGAAATGGAGTGCCCCGCCAGGTCCGGTTGGAGCGGCTGGCGTACCAATTCTGGGAGGATGGCGGACGGCGACATGGCAATGCGCGCGCAGATTGGCATCGCGCCGAAGCGTCCCTTGCAGCAACATTGCGATTGGATTGAGAAGCAGGATCTATGCCTTTGATGTTTAGCATGGGACCATGCCCTTCGTGTGGTGCTGCATACGCGAAACAATCGTCCAGGAGCTTTCTGGAGCGCACGTTTTGCTTTTTCCTCTTACCGTGGCGCTGTGAATATTGCCGCTTCCGTTTTTTCCGGCTGCGATGGCTGTGAGCGCTGAAGCTTGTGAGATAGTGTCCCGTTTGTTCTTGCCGGTGGCAGGAGGAATTGCCTGTTACGCCGCTGTTTGACCACCTTGGAATTAGCGGTGGGCGCATCCGGGCCAACAACAGGGGCGTCGCTTCCCCTCCTTAAGACTTGAACAGCCCCACTCGATCCGGCGGCGTCTGGTTTCTGCTTTTTTAGCTGACTCAATCCAACATATCCACTCGTTGCGTGCCAGCGGTGTAATATCCTCCCATGCTGTTAATACTTGTGGGTCGGATGCAAGTGCTTTTCTAAAATCTGTGGGCAATTCGTGTACCACATCATTAGAAATTTTTTTTGGCCACATACGTAAGCTCTCATTGCCGGCTTTCGTAGAAGCTGCCGGTGTTACCAGCCAACGCTCAAGGCATTTGCACTGGCAAAGGAAGTGAATTGGCGATTGGCGCGGCGAGCTTCGCCGCAGCCGCCGCGGATGGTGTCACCGAGGGAGCCGGAGGCATAGGAGCCTGCAAAACCGGCGGAAGCAAAACCGGCGGACGGAAAGCGTTCTTCGGCACGGAAGGCTGGCTTGCGGCAGCGCGTTCGCCCGGCGCCGAAGCCGGTCCAAGGATGGTTGTGGCGCGGCCCGTGGTTTCTCCGCGCAGCCAGATGAATAGCGGCGCTTTGGCGCCCGGCGGAGTAGGCAGGCCGATGTGGAGAATCTGCTTTTGTCCTTCGCCCGGGATCGGCGCGGGAAGATCCGCCACCTGCATGCCTTTGTCCGCCGCCCAACCGGCTTCGCCGATCATTTCGAGATCGTAGCCGGTCAGGGTGTAAGAGCGCAATCCGTTGGCATCTGCCGCTTTATCCGCCTGGAAAGTTTCGATGCGCGGCAAACGAATCAGGTGCGCCAACGTGAACGGCCGCGAGCGCCCTCGGCCATCGTTGTCGATGAGGGCCTGCAAGGAGCAACCCGCTGGAAAATCGCTGGTGTCGAGCGAAAGAAACAATTGATCTTGCGAAAGCTGCTGCAAGCTGTATTTGGAGGTCTGCTCGCCGATGTGCAGCTTGGGGCGCGGACCGATCTCGCTCGCACACTCCAGCCGCAGAACGCTGCGCGGCCGGATGTTCTTCACATCGAGAACCGCAGTCAGGAAAATCCCGGCAGGAGCTTCTCCCGGGTTCAAGGCGACATCGAGCCCCTGCGGCGGCGATAAGCGCGCGCTGGCAATGCGCGGCAGAGGGCCAATAATCCGCAAGGCGTCCGGCAGGACCACCGGCTCGACGCGATCGCGAAAGTAGAGCTTCACGGGGAAAGTGTGGTCCGGCTTGATGCCCGGTTTCAGTTGCACGGTCAGGTTGCGCTGGGTATGGTCCGGGGATGCATCGCCAAGCCGCAGCATCGCGTCGGGCGCTTTCATCCGGCTGAGGCGGTCCAAATGCTTGCCTTGCAAGACATAGTGCTGAGCGGAAGCGCCCTGGTTCGCCAGGATCGGCAGATTGTCGATAGAAGGAGCGGGCGCCAGAATCTTGATAGGAATCGCCTGCGGCGGACCAGCGCCCTGCGAGAGCAGCAGATCGTATTTACCGGGATTCAGGTGCGCGGTGTCGATCTGCACATCCATATGATGCTGCGGTCCGGCACGCAGCCCTTTGGGGAGCAGAAATCGAAGTTTCTGCGGCACGGCGAATTCATTGTGCGCCTCCTGGAGCTGGGCTTGCGTCGTGAACTCGAAATCGGCTCCGGTGAGCGTCGCGGCGATTTTCCCCGTATGGGCAAGCAAGCGGTCCTGCGAAGCGGGCTGAAGCCGTGCCTTGGCGAGAGCGCCGATGAGCCGGACGTGGACCTCGCCGGTGGCTGTGAACGGCTCCCAATCCCAGTAGCCGGATAGATGATAATCGCCGGGCGGAAGCTGCGCGCTGGCAAGATCGATTTCGAGAGCGCCTTGATTCCCAAGCTTCAGCACCCTCACGCGCGTTTTGGTATTGCCGTTGTCGAGCGACCAGTGGCGTGCCCGTTCCAGGTACTTCCATTCCCGCGATGGTACCGAGACCGGGACCGGCGAGTTGCGGCCCGCGGGAATAAAACTGTCGGCGCCGATTTGGATATCGGGCCTCGGAGTGTTCGGGATGCGGGTAGCCCAGATGTAGGCGATCCGTGTATGCGGAGGCACGGCACCGCTTTGGCCGCACAAATTCAATGCATGGCGCCGCGGCAGCACCTGGGCAAACGAAGACCGGAACTGAGTATCGGGAAAAGCGATGGCGCGCAAGTCGAGCAGCATCGCAGTTCCGCCCGCGGCCAGGCCGACCGGGTTGCCGAAAAACAGACCGGCCGCCGCGGTTGCCAGGCTAGCCGTCTGCCCCACACGTGAGCCCGAAGAAGGCGCCAGAGGATTATAGGTCGCAAGCTGAGGATTCATGGTCGAAAACAGCGTTTCGGCCTGAGCCGCGGGCGGCGCATTCTTGTCGAGAGTCACGGCGAGCCCGTATTGCGAGGCGAATCCGCTGAGCGCGGCATTGACGCTGGCCGAGGAACTATTCGCCGTTTCCAGAGTCTGCAGCAGGGCTTCGGTTTGTTCGGTGCGCGCGGCATAGTCGGCAAGCTGCGCGATCAACAGATCGTCTTTCGCAAGAAAATGTTTGACCTTTTTCTTGCTCAAGCCGGAGGGGCCATAGACCAGCGCGGCGAGCGTGATGGTGCGTGGAATCTTCCACTGCTGCGGCTTGCGCGCGGGCTTCGGATCGGTGATAATGACCTCGCCGTTGCGGCGGCTGCGGCGCGACGGGATAAGGACCAGCGATACTTCTCCGCGCCGCTTTTCATGAGGACGCAAAATGGGTTTGTAAAGGACAGTGTCACCTTCGCTGAGGTGATTAATGGTGCGGAAAGGAAGCGTCACGCTGTCTCCAGGCGCGCGCACACGCAGTTGGACCGCGCCGAGCGGGCCGCCGGCGGCACACAGCGGCGGCGGCGGAATTTCGGCTAGCGGCGACGGCGCGGGCGCCTTCGTCTTGGCGCCTCGTTTCGCAAATCCGATCGTGCTTTGAGCCTGGAGCAGACAGCAAGCCAGGATCGACAGGCTCGCAGTGCGCAGAACCATCCCCTAGTAATATATCGCGCGCAAGCCGGGGCTGGGTAGTGGTCCAGTGGATAGCCTGGCTTAGGGCATCGAAGGCGCGGGCGCCTGCTGTCGAGGGGCGGTTGGCTCCTCGACAACCTTCGGCTGCAGGCCCAGCTTTGCCAGAATGGCGTAAATAACAAATCCGGCGATGAAGCTGTAGACTGCCGCCGGCTGCACGTGGGCTTTGGCTGCAGCGGAAATGGGCAGGAAGGGCAGAATGCCGATCACAAAGCCGATCGCCCAGGCGATGTACCCGGCGAAATTAATGCCTTTTCTCGGCCCGGCCCATTTCTTCCCCGAGAGCCAGTAGTCCGCCGCCATGGCGCCGCAGATCGGCCCGAAGGAAGCTCCGATGATGGTGAACAGGCCTACCAGGTTGCCGGCCGCTCCGGTAATGGCGAGTATGGCCGCGATGACCGCGCCGACCATCGTCGAAGTCGTGCGAGGCACGCCCGGAATCATGGTGGCCAGGCTGTTGCCGGCGATGAAGGACGAGAAACACATAGGCGCAATGGAAGCGATGGCAAACAGAAAGAATGCGGCGGCAGCAAAAGCGCCGGTTTGCGCAATGGCGGAATCGAAGCGGAAATCGTGAACTCCGTAGAGCACATGCGCGCCGGCCACCGAGAGCAGCGGAAGCCCGCCGGCCACCAGCACGGCGATCAGAATGCCGACCAAGCCGCCCCAGCGGACGTCGCGCCCGTCTCTGCTGTTCATGCCGAAGTCGGCGCCCGCGGCGCCCGCGGTGGCGAAAAACCCGGTGACGATCTGGATCATGAACATGAACCCAACGTAAGGACTGTAATGCGCCGGCACGTAGCTGGTCGCGCCTCCGACATTATTCGCCAGCACCACCAGAATCATGATCAAGGGGATGACGTTGAGAATCAGCGAGAATCGCGCGACATATCCGATGCCTTTTGCGCCCACGTAGCCCAGCACCAGCGCCCAGATCACCGCGATGATCGAAAACGACACGCTCCCGGGTCCCGCCTTGGAACCAAAAGCGGTGAGGATGAAAGAAGCTGAGACAAAGGCGTTCACCGACATCCAGCCGATCTGCAGCAGTCCCATCAGGATGCCGGGCATGAGATATCCGCCTTGGGTGCCGAAGGTGGAACTGCCCACGACATACAGCGGGTGGCCGGTTTTCATGCCGAGCATGGCCGGAACGCGGTAGAACAGGGCATAGCTGAGGAAGCCTCCGACCAGCAGCGCCACCAGGCACAAAGCGACCCCGGCTTTGTCGAGCGTCCCGTTGGCGATTTCCCGGTAGAAGACGATCCACAGGAAAATGCCCGCATAGGTCGGGGCGGTGTTCTTGTACCAAGGCGCGCGGTTAGAGGCCGGATTCGGTACGGCTTTGGATAGATAGGCTGGCAGCATGGTGGATGGCTGGAATCTTCGAGAATTATACCCGAGCCGAGCGAGCGTTGGCGGCCGCGCGCGCCGCCTCCGCGGCGGTCACCAAGTTCGCTGCGTTATTGCGCCGCGGCGGCTTCCGGTTCTGTCCGCTCTTCACGGCCGCGGGAAATGGCGCGGCGCTCCTTCAGATAGCCGAAAAATTCCCGGCCTTCGCGCAAACGGCGGACCAGCATCTGACGGTCCGAAGCCATTTCGCGCAAGAAACGGAAAATCGGCTTTTGGCGGAAATAAAAGCGGCGGTACATGCGCTCTACCGCTTCTTCGATATCGTCGGGCGATAAATGCGGGTAGCGCAGCGTGGAGGTCTGCACGCCGTTCAGCGAGACTAGCACGGAACTGTCCATCCAGCCGTTCTCAGTGGCTTGGCGGTAGAGTTCGGTGCCGGGATAGGGCGCCGCGATCGACACCTGAATCGAAAAGGGATCAAGCTCTTCGGCGAAACGAATGGTCTCGTCGATCGTCTGCTGGGTTTCGATGGGCAGGCCGATCATGAAGGTTCCGTGCACGCGGATGCCGAGTTTGCGGCAGTCGCGCATGAACCTGCGGGCGGTTTCCAGCCGAAGCCCCTTCTTCATGCGGTTCAGGATGTCCTGGTTGCCGGATTCGAATCCCACCAACAGAAGCCGGAGACCGCTGTCGCGGAGCTGGCGCAAGGTTTCGTAATCGAGATTCGCGCGCGCGTTGCACGACCAGGTCAGCTTCAGCTTCTTCATGCCCTTGGCGATTTCGATGGCGCGCGCGCGGTCGATGGTAAAAGTGTCGTCGTCGAACATCCACTCGCGAATCCGGCGCCCAAACAGCGCCTTGCCGAGTTCCATTTCGCGAATGACGGCGGCCGGCGATTTTGCCCGGTAGGCATGCCCGCCGATGGTCTGCGGCCACAAACAAAACGTGCATTTCGCCGGACAGCCCCGGCCGGTGTACAGCGAAACGTAAGGGTGGAGCAGATAGCCGATGAAGTAGTTTTCGATCTTCAGATCGCGGTGATAGACGGGGAGCACGCTCGGCATGGCGTCCCAGTCGTGGACCAGTTCGCGATCGGGGTTGTGGCGAATCACGCCGCTCGCATCGCGATAGCTCAGGCCGCGAATCTCGCTCCAGGGCTTGTCCATGGCGAGATCCAGGCACGTGTAATCGAATTCGTTACGGCAGACAAAATCGATCGCCGGGGCATCGCGCAAAGTGCGGTCGGGGAGCACGGCTACGTGGGCGCCGATTAAACCAATATCGGCGTGCGGGTTCTTAGCCTTAATCGCCTCGGCGCACTGGATGTCGTTGTTAAGCGAAGGCGTGCTGGTGTGCAGAAGGAACAGCTCGTAATCGTTGGCGATTTGGAGCAGGTCTTCCACCGTTTGCCGATGCGGAGGAGCGTCCATCAGCTTGCTTCCAGGCACCAGCGCTGCCGGCTGCGCCAGCCAGGTGGGAAACCAATAAGACGTGATTTCCCGTTTTGCCTGATAGCGTGCCCCTGCTCCGCCGTCGAAACCGTCGAACGAGGGCGGATTCAAAAAAAGAGTCGTGCGCACCGAAATGCATTATCTCATTGCGGGTTTTGTGCCGCCGAATGTAGCGGCTAGAATCGAGCGCCACGGCACTTCGCGTGTAGAGTAAAGAACATGATCTTCTGGACATCGGTCGAAGGTTTGCTGTCGGACGGACTCCCCATGCGGTTGTGGATCGCCGAACGCGAGGGCAAAATCTGGCGCTCGTCCCTCCACGATGACCAATATCCCTGCACCGAAGACGAATTTCTCTGGCGATGCGAACAGAGCCGCGACCGCCAGAGAGCGGATCGCGAGACCCTCGCACACGCCGCGCGTGAAGTCCAAGAGTACTTCGCCGGCAAACGCCTCACATTCGGTGTTCCGATGGAGTTTCACGGCACTCCTTTTCAAGTGCGCGTCTGGCGCGAACTAACGCGCATTCCTTTCGGCTCGACGAAAAGCTACGGCGAGGTTGCCGAAGCGATCGGCTCGCCGCGCGCTCCGCGTGCTGTCGGCGGCGCGAACGGATGCAATCATCTGCCGATCTTCGTCCCCTGCCATCGCGTCATCGCAAGCGGCGGCAAGCTGGGCGGGTTTACCGGCGGGATCGGCCTTAAGCAGCGGCTTCTAGCTCACGAAGCCGCCGTGCTTGGCCGCAGGGCAGCGGCCTAGGCGGTGGCGGTCACCTGCAGGCTACGTTCGACCGACCCAAGAAACTCCTCCTCGTCCTCCATCTGCACCTCAATCTCCAGCCATGCCAGATCCAGCGGCGCAATCAGGCTGCACAAATTCGGCGGACAATTGATGCAGTCTTTTTCCGTCGTCAGCAGGATGTTCGCGCCTCGTATGTGCGCCTGATGCGCTACGCGCTGCAACTCGAAGGGCTTATAGCTGTGATGATCTCCGAATTCCCAGCGGAACACCACTTCAAACCCTAACGACTCCAGCATGCGCCAAAAGTTCTCCGGATTCCCCAGGCCGCAGAAGGCGCCCACCCGGCGCGCGGAAAGATCCGGCAGGCAGGCTCCGGTCCGGTAATCGTGCCAGCAACGGCCGACAATATCCGCCCGAAACGCCGGCGCCTTCCGGTTATATTCCTGAAGGCGTTTGCAGATGGCTTCAAAATGCAGATCGTTCTCGCTGCGCGTGACGATCAGAATATCCGCCCGGCTGAGCGCTTCCGGAGGTTCACGCAAACGGCCCAGAGGAACCAGGGCGCCGCGCCCGAGCGGGTCCAGTCCGTCGATCAGCACGATATCGAGATCGCGCCGCAGCCTCGCGTGCTGGAACCCGTCGTCCAAGATCAGAACGCGCGTGGAGGGAAAGCGCCCAAGCAAAAGCCAAGCCGCTTCGTAGCGGTCCGCTGCGATTCCCACCGGCAAGGTTCCCGTCCGCAGAAAAATCTGCGCCTCATCTCCGGTGAAACCCACGGGGATTTCCGCTCCCGGCGCCAGCACCAGATTTTTTGCCGGAGCACGCCGCCGGTATCCGCGCGTGAGAATCGCACTTACATAGCCGCGCTCGCGCAGTTTTTGAGCCAGATAGTTCGCAAACGGCGTCTTGCCGGAACCGCCTATGGTCATTCCACCCACGCTGATGACTGGCGTTGGCAAGGGAGGCAAGGAAGCGGCATGCTGCTCCGACCGCCGACGCTTGCGCTTGCCGCCTTCGCGCCACAACCAGGCCAGCCCCGCCAGCGCCGCATGTGCCAGCGCTCCGTGGGTCCGACCCGGCGAAGCCGAATAATACAGCGGCCAAAGGTGCTCGGCGATACGCACCGCCGCTCCGCGCTGGCCTATCACGACCATCCGCGCGCGCAAGCCGAGTTCCCGTGCCCCCTCGCGGTCGGCCAGCAAACCGCGGATCGATTCTGCAAGATCGCTCCCGTGGCCGATCTGTACAACGGCTCCCGCGTGCAGAAAATCGTCGGTAATCGATTCGAAATTCTGCATATGCGGCCCCACCACGACCGGTTTCCCGGCGGCGGCTGGTTCGATAATATTGTGCCCGCCGCGCGGAGCGATGGAACCGCCAACGAAGACCACGTCCGCAAGTCCATAAATGCGTGCGAGCTCGCCCATGGTGTCGAGCAGCAGAATCGCCGGCAGTTCAAGCGTGAGCGCAGCATTCTCCCGCAGCCTGGTTCGCCTGGCAAAGCGAACGCCGGCGCTTTTCAGTTTCTCTGCCACCGCATCGAAACGCGCGGGTTGGCGCGGCGCCAGAATTGCCAGTAAACCCGGAAACTCGCCAGCCAGTTGCTGGAATGCCTGGATGACCAGATCGTCTTCGTCCACCGCGTGCGGCTCGGCGCTGCCGCGCTCGTTCGGCCCGGCTGTGCTGGCGGCGATCCAGACATGCTCGGCTCCGAAAGTGGGCAGATCGAGCGCTGCGGCCGCCCCCGGCGCATCGTACTTGAGATTTCCCGTTGCCGTCAGCCTTGCAGCCGGAGCGCCCAGCGCGGCATAGCGTTCGCGGTCGGCTTCGCTCTGCACAAAAATCAGGTCGGGAAACCCCAGAACCGGGCCAAACAGCCACTTTGCTCTCTGGTAGCGGGGCCAGGCGCGATGCGAGATCCGGCCATTCACGATGGCCAGCGCGCTTCCGGAGCGCTTCGTCTCGTAGTAAAGGTTCGGCCAAATCTCGGTTTCGAGCACGATCAGCAGAGCGGGGCGAATCGTTTTCAAAACGCGGCGGATGATCGATACATAGTCGAGAGGAGCATAGAAAATGCCGCTCACGAGCGAGGCTGCTTGCCGCTCCGCGGTTTGCCGCCCCGCTACGGTGGACACCGAGATATAGAAGGGAACGCCCGGATTGCTCGCTCGCAGTTCGCGAATCAGCGGCAAGGCGGAATTCGCTTCCCCGGCCGATACCGCGTGCAACCAGATGGAGCCCGGCTTCGTCCGAGCAAACGAACGCGGCAGAAATCCAAGTCTCTCGAGGAAGTGCGGCCGGTAATCGCGGTTCGCAAAGAGCCGCGCGATAAAGTAAAAAGCTACCAGCGGAAGCGCTGCAATCTGCGCAAGACGGTAAAGGAGAAGAGGGCGCGTGAGGCCAGGATTCCGGTACGTGATTTCGAGTATAGCGTTGGCGACGGCGCTCGCTTCGCTCGCCTCAGCAGCGGGCGATCGTGTCTTTCGCGCCGCTGCCGCCGAAAAATACGCCCATCAGACGGCGTTCCACGTCACCATCGGCGCCAAGCCCTTCGATACCAAAGCGCTCACGCTGGACGCTTTCGGCAAAAAAGCTCCGCTGCTGAAATATGGCGTGCTGCCCGTGCTGGTAGTGGTGGAAAACAAGAGCCCGCAGGCTTTGGATCTGCGCTCGCTCCGGGCCAATCTGGTGGGCTCCGACGGCCAGCATGTCCGCGCCGTCGCCCCCGAGAATCTCGGCTATTTAAGTAAGGGCAGCAGACGCCCTTCGCAAGCTCCGCTTCCCTTCCCGCTGCACAGGGGCAAAAAGAATCCGCTCCGCTCGCCGGAAATCCTGACCCGCGCCTTTACCGCTCAATTCGTTTCGCCCGGCGACAGCGTTAGCGGCTTCTTTTATTTCGAAGCGCGGCTCGAGCCCGGCGACCGGATCTACCTGGACGGCATTCGCGACGTGCGCTCGGGCAACGAGCTGATGTATTTCGAATTTCCCCTTCGTCAGCCCTGATCCCGGAGGGCGGGAGTTGCCCCGCTTGGAGCTTCGGCCCCAGTCACCCCATTAGGTCCGGCGTCCAGCACGCGCACTTCGCACTCGCAGCAGTCGCTGCAGCGGCAGCAACGTTCGCACAGATGATTCGGACAGGCGTCTTTCGTACAGTACACACAGATGTCGTGCGAGGGCTCGCCGCAAATCGAGCACGTGAACGCGGGCGCTTCCATCTGCCCATTATCGCTTTTTATCGATTCCTGCGTTTCGCTCGCGCATTGACCGAGACGCGGCACCGCTGAGCTTCTTCGTCGGCGATTTTGAAGTTCTGCTCCAGGTTGACCGCCAGGTTGCGCACATAATCGCGCAGCTTTTGCCGGCTGTTGAAATTGCGCGCGATCAGGTTCTGCAGCTTGTCGGCGTTCGCGCGGTTGCCGTATTCATGCGCGGCTTGATCGAGCGACCGCGCCGTAACCGCCAGAGCCTCGATGCGGAAGTAAGTATCAAGCGCAAGCGAGAGATCGGCGGTTTTTTGCGACAGCATCTTTGCCGAATACAGCAGGTCGTTGAGCTGTCTCTGCGCCGTCTGGTGCTGCAAAATGTATGCGCTCGGAGCCCCTTTCTTGTCGTACCAGGCCTGCGGGTTCATGCTTGCGAGCACCAGCTTCATCTGCTCGTTGTCTTTCAAAAGTCCGGCGACAATACTCCGCACATCACCTGGCTGTTGGAGTCCCGACGTGGCTGCTTGCTCCTGTGCGCGCATCGCCGGTGGCAACGTGCTGGGCGATGGAATCGGAGCGAGGGATTTCTGTGTGTTAGCAATTTGAGCGGCAGCGCAACCGAACACGGTACTGCCCGCCAGGGCAGCCGTCTGAAGAACGCAGACCAGCCGCCTCCGCGTGGTAATCATTCGCATTTATTTTAGCCACCAACCGCTGCTGCCTCTCGAAACGCTTGCGAAATCAATGCTTGCGCCTCTTCCTGTATCCGCCGCAGATGCGCTTCGCCCAAAAAACTCTCGGCGTAGATCTTATAAACGTCTTCTGTTCCCGAAGGCCGCGCCGCAAACCAGCCGTTTTTGGTAATCACCTTCAACCCGCCGATGGGCGCGCCGTTTGCGGGCGCTTTCGTCAACATTGCTTCGATCTTTTCGCCTGCCAATTCCTTTGCGCTCACTTGCTCCGGCGACAGCTTTTGCAGAACCACTTTTTCGGCGGCCGATGCCGGCGCATCAATCCGCTCATATGCCGGATTGCCAAATTTTTCTGTTAGATCGCGATAGCACTCTCCCGGATTTCCCCCCCGCCGCGCCGTGATTTCCGCCGCGAGCAGTCCCATAATCAGCCCGTCCTTGTCCGTGCTCCAGGCCGCTCCGTCCCGCTGCAAGAAAGATCCTCCAGCACTCTCTTCGCCGCCGAATCCGAGTGATCCATCCAGCAATCCGTCAACGAACCACTTGAACCCGACCGGAACCTCGGTCAACTTGCGTTCGAGGCTTGACGCCACGCGATCGATCATGCTGCTGCTCACCAGCGTCTTCCCAACGCCCGCATCTTGCCGCCACTCTTCCCGGTGGCGGAACAAATAATCGATCGCGACCGCCAGATAGTGATTCGGGTTCATCAGCCCGCTCGTTGGCGTCACAATGCCATGCCGGTCATGATCCGTGTCGCAGGCGAACGCCACATCGAAGCGGTCCTTGAGCGCAATCAGGCTCGCCATGGCATAGGGCGACGAGCAATCCATGCGGATCTTGCCGTCCCAATCGAGCGTCATGAAGCGGAAGGTCGCATCGACCTCGGTATGAACCACCGTCAGATTGAGGCCGTACTTTTCCGCGATGCGGGGCCAATAGGCGATCCCCGCGCCGCCCAGCGGATCGACACCCAGCCGCAGCCTGGCGCTGCGGATCGCATCAAAATCGATCGTCTCGCCAAGCTGCGAAACGTATTCGCTCACGAAATCGTGGCGATGAGTAGTCTCTGCCTTCAATGCGCGCGCGTAAGGCATGCGCTGGACTTCTTTCAACCCCGAGCGCAGCAGATCGTTTGCCTGATTCTCGATCCACTTGGTCGCGCTCGTGTCCGCAGGTCCTCCCGACGGCGGATTGTATTTGAACCCGCCATCCTCCGGCGGATTGTGCGAAGGCGTAATGACGATGCCATCGGCAAGGCTGTTTTTCCGATGCCGGTTATGCACGAGAATGGCGTGAGACAGCGCGGGCGTCGGCGTATAACCGTCATTCCGATCGATCATCGTGTTCACTCCATTCGCCGCCAGCACTTCGAGCGCGGTCGTAAACGCGGGTTCGGAGAGTGCATGCGTATCCTTGCCGAGAAAGAGCGGCCCCGTGATCCCTTCCTGTTTCCGATAGCGGCAAATGGCCTGCGTAATCGCCAAGATATGCCCTTCGTTGAACGAGCAGCCGAGCGAGGAGCCGCGGTGGCCGGAGGTGCCGAAGGCAACGCGCTGCGGTTTCTCGCTCGCATCGGGCTGCAGCGCATAGTAAGCGGTAATCAGCCGGGGAAGGTCGGCAAGCTGGGAGGAATCGGCGGGTTGCCCCGCACGCGGATGGATGGGCATAGCTGTTCTCCTATAGCTTCTCTCGCTACACTACTCGTTTGCCACAACGTTACGGAATGATCGCAGGCAACGGCCGTTTCCCGCTGCTCGCGCTCGATGTAGCGCGCCGCGAAGGGCATGAAGTCGTGGTGGTCGCCATCGAAAACGAAGCCAGCCCTGAAATCGCCCGTCTCGCTCCTTCGCTCCACTGGATCAACATTGGCCAGCTCGGGACGCTAATCGACATCCTGAAGCGCGAGCGGATTTCCGAGGTCATGATGGCCGGCCAGGTGAAACACGTCAGCATCTTTTCTTCCGTCAAACCGGATTGGCGCCTGGTCCGGGTGCTCGCTTCTCTGAAACAGAAGAATACCGCCGCGCTCATCGGCGGCATCCAGCGAGCGCTGCGCGAAGAGGGCATCGAACTGGCCGATTCCACGCGTCTCCTCAAATCGCTTCTTGCGCCCGAAGGCGTGCTCACCGAACGCAAACCATCGAAAGAGGAAGAGCAAGATATTCGTTACGGCCGCCGCATCGCCGCGACGCTTGCCTCGGTCGATATTGGCCAAAGCGTCGCTATCAGCGAAAAAGCCTGCGTTGCCGCCGAAGCGATGGAGGGCACTGACGCCATGCTCCGCCGCGCCGCTTCGCTGGCCGGCGGGAAACCGCTCCGGCTGGTGAAAGCCTCCAGCGGCCGCGAGCATCTGCTTTTCGATGTACCGGTGGCCGGCCTCGCGACTATCGAAACGATGATCGAGACCAACACCACCGCGCTCGCCGTCGATGCCGGCCGCACGCTGCTGCTCGACAAAGCCGCAATGCTCGCCCGCGCCAATCAAGCAGGTATCGCCATCGCCGCCTATGACTAAGTACTCGTGTTCGGAATCACTGACGTATCGCGCGAAAGTCGAGGCCAAACTAGGGCGCTTACGCTTCCGGCTCGGTTTCAAGATTTCAGATCGCGAGAGCACCTGGAATGTGTACTAAGCTACGCACAGCCGTCATTGGCGCGGGCTCCTTCGGCCGCCACCACGCACGCGCCATCCGCGAACTCGACTCCGCCAAGTTAACCGCTATCGTCGATGTCGATTTGGAGAAAGCCCGGCAGGCCGCTCAGGAGTATCATTCCCAGGCCTTTCGCCGCCTCGAAGAGATCACTGGCCTCATTGACGCCGCCATTGTCGCCACGCCTACCGTGACGCATGAACAGGTCGCCTCGCAATTGATCGAATCCGGCATCGACGTGCTCGTCGAAAAGCCCATCGCGGATTCTTCGGCCGCCGGCGAACGCCTCGCCCGGCTTGCCCAGAAGCGCGGCCGCATTTTACAAATCGGTCATCTGGAGCGCTTCAATCCCGTTGTCCTCGCTCTGGAAAAAATCCTGACGATTCCGCTTTTCTTCGAGATCCACCGCCTCAGCATCTTTACCCCGCGCAGCCTGGACATCGACGTGGTCCTGGATCTGATGATTCACGACCTCGACATCGTCCTCAGCTTCACCCGCGAGCTTCCCGATGATATCCGCGCCGGCGGGATCTCCGTTCTTTCGCCGCGCGTCGATATCGCGAATGTCCGGCTTTCTTTCGCCAGCGGCTGCATCGCCAATCTCACGGCCAGCCGCGTCTCCACCGAAAAAGTCCGCAAGCTCCGCCTCTTCCAGCCCGGCGAATACATCTCGCTCGACTACCAGCGCCAGGAAGCGCTCCGCGTTTTCGTGCGACAAGGTGGGGCGGACTATAGTTTTTCGCCCTCTGCCGAACGGCAAATCGGCTTCGAACCTCTCCCGGTGGAACGAGCCGAACCGCTCCGCCTCGAGCTCGAATCGTTTTTCGCTGCCGTCCGTGCCCGCACACCGCCGCGCGTCGACGGGTTTCAGGGGGCCTCGGCGCTCCGTACCGCTGAAGCCATTCTTGCTAAAATCAAGGAGCACGAGCAGTTAGTGTTGGAGACCGTTCGGCGTCGCAGCGGACTCCCTTCTTAGCCGAGCAACCTTCTGCATCCCCGAAACGTCGTGTAATCGCTTCAGGATTATGGCGCATGCTCTCTTGCGATTAGCCGATCCGGTCGAGACAGGCGTAGCGACCGGCGGTCAGCCTCGCTTGCCACCGTCGGAGGTGGAACTCGATCTTCTGCCCGAAAGGCGCGGCCGTTCACACCGCTGGGCGATCGTTTTTTCTGCCTCCCTTGCGTTTCACCTGGTGCTCCTTCTTTTGGCAACCCGGCTCCCTGCGATGGTACTGCCCTCGGTAGCGGAGCACCAGCAGATCGCCTATCACATCATCACTCTCTACACACCGCCCAGCTTGATGACCCAAAAGGCGCCCAATCACCACACGGTCACCAAACATATCGAGCTGGCCGACCTGCTCTCCAAGGCAAGATCGCAGGCCCGGCATGCCTCTCCGGCCCATACCCCCCGGCAGTTCGAGCTGCCCAAGCAAGCTCCTCTCCAGCAGCCCGCCCCGAAAAAAATCAAGAATCTGCCCACCGCGCCACAAGTTGCAGTGAATACCCGGCCCGCGCCCGCGCCGGGCGTACCGAATTCACCCCTCGCCACGCCGCCAAAGCCTAAAGCTCCCCCGAACCCGTTTCAGGACGTCGGTATGGAGGCACAACTCAAAGGTCCGCCGACACTCGTTCCGCCGAGTTCCGCCATTCAATCGGAAATCGACAATCTCGCGCAGCATCGGAGCGACGGTCACCTAGCGATTTCCGACGATAACCAATCGCGGGCCATGCCCGGCTCGCCTCAATCGCATTCGCTCAAAGGCGGCCCGCATTCCGCGGTCGAACTGCAAAGCGACCCCCGAGGCGCCGACTTCCGTCCCTATCTGGCCCGCATCCTCGCGATCGTGCGCGCCAACTGGCGCCGTGTTATCCCCGAAAGCGCACGCATGGGCCAATTGCGCGGCCGCACAGTGGTCGAGTTCATCATCGACCGCAATGGCAGCATCCCCAAACTCGTCACCGCCGACTCCTCCGGCTCCGAGCCGCTCGACCGCGCCGCCGTTGCCGGGCTCAGCATGTCGAATCCCCTGCCTCCGCTCCCCGCGGATTTCAAAGGATTTCAGGTCCGCCTGGCATTCACCTTCTCCTATAACGAGCCTTCGCAGTGATCGGTTTCCGCACCGCCATGATCCTCTTCGCCGCCTTGGCCGGCTTCGCCATCGCGGAGCTCAAGGGACCGGCGCTGTATCTCGCCTTGATCATCATTTTCCTCGTCGCCGTCAAGAGTTACGTCCATCACATTCGCAAGCGCATGGAGTAACGGGGTGGCTCAAATCCACCGCAACGGTGCATAGCGACCGGTCGCTCATTCGATAAATGCTTGTCAACAAAGCAGATACATTGGCGAAACGCGTGCTCTGTTGTTTCCGTCGAGACAAACGACGGAGGTGCTTATGCGATCCGGTTACTGTAGAGCAGGCCTATGGGCTGCAGCGGCGATACTGTTCGGGGCGGCGACGGTTGCCTCTGCCCAGGAACCCTACCCTGAGGGTCCGCCTCCGCCTCCAAGCCAGCAGCAGGCAGAGCCGAACCAACCTGCTCAGCCGAGCCAGCCGATCCCTGCACAGCTAACCTTGGCCTCCGGCACTTATCTCGCCGTCCGCGTTGACCGCACGCTCTCTTCCGATAAGAACCAGCCCGGCGACCTGTTTACGGCGACCCTGGAAGCGCCGCTAGTCGCCAACGGCGTTGTTGTTGCCGAACCCGGCGAAATGCTCGGGGGGCGCGTCGTAGTTGCGGAGAAGCATGGCGCGCACAGTCCCGGTCGCCTGGGCATCGAATTGAACAGCCTTTCTTTGGTGGACGGCCAGCAAGTCCCGATTCAGTCGCAACTGGTCAGCCGCCGCGGCGGAACGACGCCTGGATCCGTCGAAGCGGGCCGCGTCGCCACTACCGCCGGACTCGGAGCCATCATCGGCGCCATGGCGGGCCGGGGAACCGGCGCGGCTATCGGGGCGGCTATCGGTGGCACCGCGGGCTTGGCCGGCGTCCTGGTCACCCGCCATCATGACAGCGTGATTCCTGCCGAGCAGCCATTGACCTTCCGCCTCACCGGTCCCGTGACGATCTCCACCGAAAGCGCGCCGCAAGCGTTCCACTACGTGGAGCCCGGCGAATACAACCAGGCTCCGCCTCCCTCCCTCGGCGCGCCTCCTGCTCCCTACGCCAACACTGCGCCGCTACCGCCTGCGCCGCCGGTTTACTATCCGTATGCTTACCCGTATCCGTATGCTTATCCGTATCCCTATTGGGGTCCCGGTGTCTCCGTCTATTGGGGCGGCTATTGGCCCTATCGCCACTACCGCGCTTTTGGCCATCGATGGCACTAGTCGGCGGCCAGCATCGCTCTCGCGGCAGTAATCTGCTTCAACCGCCTCGCGTATCTGGCCCCGGTGGCTCTCGCGCTATGCTGCTGGCGAATGAATGCAGCGGCGTTGCTGCCGATCTCGTTTGCGTATTCCCGATCTTCGGCGAGCCGCCTCATATAGGCTGCGGCTTGGTCTAGATTCGGATCGGCCCACACCTGTCCCTCGGGAAACAGGTATTCGCCTTCTTGCACCGGAACCAGCCGGTAATCGACCAGGCAACTGTTGTCCGGCTTGGTGAAATCGACGTTCCCCGAATAATTCGTCGCGATCACAGGTTTTCCGAGATACATCGCCTCCGCGATTCCCAGCCCGAACCCTTCGGAGCGATGCAAGGACACGAACGAGTCGCAAGCGGCCATGAGTTCGTGCAATTCCGGCCGCCGCAGCACGCGGTCGATCAAATAAATCCTCCGATCTCCGCCGATCGCGCGCAGCAGTTCCCAAAACTGCCGTTCATGATGCGGGTGCCGGATCGTCTTGATCACCAGCGCGGCATCTTCGCCCTTCGGGAATGCTTTTTGGAACGCTTCGATGCAGCCGCGAAAATTCTTTCGTGTTGCGAAGGAGGAGAAATCGAAGGTGAACAGGAAGAGAAACGTGTCTTCGGGCAGGCCGAAGGCTTCCCGCCCTCGCTGCTTGGGAGATTCGGGAAGGTCCACCGCGAGAGGCATGTAGAGGACCGGCTTGCTTGTTTTCTTCGCAATCGCTTCGTGCACGAATTGCGACGGAGCCCAGATTTCATCGACCAAGTCGATGGCTTCCAGCCATTCGTTAGGAAATTCGCTCAACTCCCATGCCCAATAGCCGACGTTGTAGCGGTTGCGGAAAAATTCCACGCCGAGTTGCTCGCGCGCCACTTGCATTTGATGAGGGTTGATATGAAAGACATTGACCGAAAAAGGATTGTCCGTGCGGACAAGTTTTTCATACCGCGCATCCTGCTGGCTGGCAATGAGCCCAAAGTTGAAATCGACCAGGCAGAAGGGAACGCTGGTTGCAGCGAACCCGGCCGCCGACTGCCGCATCAGTTCACCCATCCCCATCTCCGCGCGCGGGTAGCCGATCAGATTGACACCTGCGGTTCCTTGCGGTATCGGCTCGGGCTGTGGTACGACCGGAGCCGATGGGCGTTCCGACGGTGTTTCCCGCTCGATCCGAATCGGATCGAGAAACTCGTCTCCTAATTCGAGTTCAACAGGCCCGCGGTGAAACAGCCAATCGACAAAGTTCTTTCGTCCATCGGGCGTGGCGAGATCGAATGCCGCCTGAAGATCCGACCGCATAGTCCAGATGTAATGCACGAGGCAAGTAATTAGGTTCCCCGGATCCTGAACAACTTTCTTAGATGGCTCATTCAAACACTGGACAGCATTAGCGGCAGGATCTTCCAGCAGTTCCGGAAACTCCGGCAGAATCTCCCGCACCGCATTGCGGATCAATGTCGTGTCGCTCTCTTTCAGAGCCGCGACTGAAGGGATTGGTTCCGGCCTGATCGACCCCACGCGGTCGCAAAGATATTCCACCATCTCACTGCCCACCGCGACATCGAACGGTTCCCGCCGCTTCGGGTCCCGCGAAAAATGATCAAGCAAATCCACCCAATGGGCCAACATCCGCTCATTCCGCGCATTGCGAGCGAGCGCCAGCACCAATGGCGCCGCCTCTTCGCCCCGCAGCAGAACCGCCTCCGCGCCTTGGTCAATCAATTCACGCGCCGCAAACAACCGCTCAACGGCAATGCCCGGATAGCCAAAAACTGCGCTCTGCGCCTTGCCGCTGTTCCAGAGGTCAAGCAAAATTACTAGTGCGGCCAAATATGGAAAATCTTTGGAATCGGAGAAAAAGGCGAGCCGTTTCAGCAGCGCCTGCGCGGTGCTGCCCTCGGCTACGGGGCGAATTCCCGCGGCATCCCCGCGCTCTAGGGCAAACACTGCACCTTCCCGCCAGCCCTGGGTGAGCAAAGCCTCGGCAGTATCTATCCCGCCAAACGCGAGGCACGAGACATGGCTTCCCGGCCCTACGGCAGCGGAGAGCAGCCGATGCACAAACTGCGACGTGCTGGAACGTGGGGGAAAACCCTCAGGATATTTGAGCTGCATTCGAGCGAACTCGTTCTAGGAGGTGCTCTGCCAAGGTTGGCTTTTTATAAACGCTTGCCGCAATGAGGGCCTGTACAGCAAGCGTTTCGGAGTCACTGGTCTCATGAAAGAAAACAGCATCGGCCCAGAGTAGCCGGTCTTGCGTGGAACGACCCGACGGAACAATGTAGTGGTAACGGTTTGGTATTAGTAGATCTATTAAAACAAAGTTGTGAGACGTAAGAAACTCATGTACAGAGGGAAACAGCGGCTGGTTAACGTAAATTGGACTGAACTCCACCTCGCAATGCACCACGGCTGTCTGGGACAGCGTGCGTTCCGCCGCCTGCAAAACCATCAGTTCAGATCCTTGGACATCGAGCTTTAGAAAATCGACAGGGCCTTCAGGCAACACGTCATCCAGACGTCGAGTTGTGACCTCCTCGGTCCGTATCGCGCGCAGGGTAGCCAAATGATCAAAGCACGAGTTGTGAGCGCCATTAAGAGGAAACAGCGAAGAGGTGCTGTCGTCGTTATTGATGTGGAGGGTGTGACTGCTACCGTCTCCTATGGCAAAGGGAAGCAGCGTGAGGCCAGGAAATGCTTCCTTGTCGGCGCGCTCCAGTAGTTTTTCTCGAAGGGGATCAAACCCGACGACCTGAACTCCGAGAATTCCAAGCAGCGCTGCGTAAGAATGCGACTCGCCAGCTAGCGATTGCGCGCCAATATCGACGATCCGCAATCGGCGGTCGAGCAGTGCAACAGCTTGGCCAACTTCGCGGCCACAATCTACAGCCCTCGACCGCGATATCCTCGCGGCATACTCTGGGCTGTCTAGAATGGATTTCAGCACCAATGTTGGATCATTTGTCGAACGAATCACGTCGGTGGCATTTACCAGACCTGATGGGTCAGCGGACCGGCCCAGGCAAACCAAATAAAGCTTTTCTACAAGCTCCTCAGGTGTCACTGCGCACCAGCATGAGAACCATTTTACGAGAGCTGTGAGATCGCCCACTCATATAGGCGTCGATCGACTTCTGTTAAGTTGCGAATGAGGGATCTCGTTGCAGAGTCGAGGTTTGCAGATGACAGGGGCTCCGGGTTGACATTCTGACGGTCAATGGAAACCGGCGGAGTGCGGTGAAAGGCGTAACTGATCTTCTTGACTGAGTTGACGAAGTCCTCTGTACATCCGATGGCAAAAAAGCTAGCCAACCGAGCTTTTGCATGCTCGAAGAGGGTTGCCGGATTGAGAATGCCGTCAGGATGTTCCAGACGAACCTGCAGCTCGAATTGTGCCAAACGCTCAGGTGAAAGATCGCCTGCGACGGACATTGGATCACGGGGACTGTTTGCAAGGTACACTGCCTGGTAATTCTCTATCATGTGCCGAGTCTCTGGTTGAACGCAGAATTCAGCAAGAGACATCTGAACCGCATGACTGTGGTAGGGGTGGTTCGGGTCTCGCCGAACGTGGCAATAGTGAGAAATGCTGCGCTCCAAGGGATCTCGCAAAAACGTGAAAGTTGCCAACGGCTTGCCAAGATATGGCTCCAGATGTGACAGAAAATGCCCACGGAAAACGCGCCATTTGCCAAGTTCCTCACGCGGAACCGTGATTAGTTGGTCCCACAGCCACCAGGGGCAGATTTCATCGGGGGGAAAAGCTTGTTCAAGGAAATGCCAAACCGACATGCCGGCCGTTTTAGGAATATGAAAAAAGTAGATGCCCTCTCTGTCCACTACTGTGCTATCCTCGCACAGAAAAGGTCCATTTTGCACCGGTAATTTTGATTATGAGGTTCCTGCTGCGCCCAATCTACCGCGCATTCTTCAAAAAACCTCTTCGCTGGGGGATGATCAGGTTGAGAGCATTCCTTCTGGCCGATTTGACAGCCCGTCTGCAAGCCGTCGAAACTCTATCGCTGCAGTTGCGCGATGCCGAAGCGAACCTGGCCGGGCAGTTGCACACCTTGCGGGCTGAGTTGATCCCCTACTTGCAGCGCGCGGAAACGAGCCTTGGCGCTCTTGATCCGCGTATCGACGAGCGGTTCCGTACCTTGGAGGAAAACAATGCCTCTCAATGGGACGGAATCGAGCAGTTGTTATTAGCCATGTTTCGCATGTCACCACAGCAAGCATCTGTAACCAATGGCACCGCGCTCGACGAACCTCAATATTCGACGGCTATTGATCTAAACCAAGTACATGCAGCCCGTAGTTTACGCTGATTTCCGTTGCCTTCAGGATCCCCGCTATCGCGTCCGGGGAATCGGTCGCCACGTAGCGGCTTTGTTCAGAACGCGCCGCAAAAGCGCATTTTCGACCTGGAAGGTGGTGGCGCTGACTGACCCGGAGTCGCCGAAACTTCCGCCCGACATTGCTTCGCTAGCCGACGAAATCACTTGTTCTACAAACCCCTGCATTGATAGCGCTCCATCCGTCTTCATCGATGGGACGCCAATGACACACGACACCCGCTTCAGCCTCCGCTTTTTAAATCACCCTCACTTTTTTAGAGCAGCCGTTCTCCATGACTTCATTCCATTGGATTGGCCGGGTTATTTACCAACACTTGGGCACCGGACTGATTACTTGGCCAAACTAGCGCGACTGCGGAAATTTGACAGATTCTTCCCAGTATCGGAATATACAGCCTGGCGCGCTTCCGAATTGCTGGGCGCGTCGCGCCGGCAGATGACCGTTACGGGCTCTTCAGTGCGCAGTTCGCTTTATAAACTTCGGGATCGGCTTGAACTCGCTTCCGACCCTTGTGCTCAAAGTGAACCCTATTTCGTAATCGTGGTCGCCACCGACGTACGCAAGAATCCAGAGGTAGCCATCAAGGCTATGCGGCACTTGAACTTACTCTATGGACGGCGTATTCCTCTCAAGGTAGTAGGCCACTACGATCATGATTACAAAAACAAGTTGCTGCAGTTGGCCGGCAGTAGCAAACGCAGCAGCTTCCTGGAATTTCACCACAATGTTTCCGATCGGGATCTCGTCAAACTCTATCAAGGTGCCATCGCGACCGTAGTTCCGTCTCACATCGAGGGCTTTTCCCTTCCTGTTGTGGAGGCTTCCGTATGCGGTTGCCCGGTTGTCGCCTCGACCTGTGCCGCCCATATGGAGTTGATCGACCTCGAGGAAGCTCTTTTTGCATCCGACGATGCCGCGGCCCTCTGCGCCAAACTGGAAGCTTTGCTCAACAACCCGGTTCTACGGGATTCACTCCGGGCGTCACAGGCTTCTCTCGCCCAAAGATTTCACCAGAATGGTGTAGGTGAACGCTTTTGGACCGCACTCGAAACGGCCATTAAACATCGCCACGGCCCAGTGGTTATTACCAAGCCTCAAAAGCCTCGGCTCGCGTTTTTGAGCCCGTATCCACCCGACGAATCGGGCGTCGCCCGCTACACAGCTATGACGATCCGGGCAGGAGAGCATCTATTCCAGTCCGACCTATACACTGATGCACCTCGGCCCCTTACTTTCGACGGTACTTTTCGCGATGCTGGCCCGGTTAATCTAACACCCTCTCTCAATAGCAGGTATGACGGTATTGTCTCGGTAATTGGAAATTCATTGTGCCACGCTAACATCTTCAAAGTCTTTGAGCGTTGTGGCGGGCCTTGTATTCTTCATGATGCTCGGCTCACTCAGATTTATCACCTGCGTCTTGGAGAAGAGGGGTTTTTGAGATTTGCGGCCCGCCTGCTTGGTCGCCCAGTCTCGGTTGAAGAGGCATACAACTGGTTGCAGGACCGCAATCCAGCTACACTGTTCCTCGAGCCAATTATCGAGCGCGCATCGCCATTGATCGTGCATACAGTGACGCAGCAGGCTGAAATAGAGAAGCGCTACGGCATCTCTCCCACCGTGCTTCCGGGTTGTCCGAACAGCTATTTTGCCTTCGATGAGCTGACAGGATCCCGAAAGCAAGCAGTCCGGGAGCAGCACGGTATCCCTCCTGGCGCGTTTCTTATATCGAGCTTCGGGAGAGTGGATCCAGTAAAAGGAATGGAGACGTGTATTCTTGCGCTTGAGTTGCTCCGGAGCTGGAAGATTCCGGCCGAACTCTATTTCGTCGGTAGCGCACACGTTTATAGTTCCGAAATAGACCGGATTGCCTCTCTGTACGACGTCGCCTCCCATGTCCATGCTCAGACTGGGTTTATAGATGAAGATACTTACCGTGATTTCGTAATTGCCTCAGATGCTGCCATCCAACTTCGCACCTACGGTTTTGGGCAGTTCTCGGCTTCTCTAGCTGATTGCATCAGTGCGGCGGTGCCTACCATTGCGACTAGCGATCTGGCTACTTCGTGTGATGCTCCGAGCTACGTAAAGTCGGTGCCAGATCGATTCTCGCCGTTGCAGGTCGCCGAACAGCTAGCGCTGATTTCGGAAGACCAGGCCGCTCGCTCTTCTCATGAAGATGCGCGAATTGCGTATCTTGAAACTCACAATTTCGAATATTACGGAAAGCGCCTGATTGAAGTTCTTGGAGTCGGATGAGCCTTTACATCGATGTAACCGAATTTCTGGCGAGTCTGAGAAAGACCGGAATCGAGCGAATCAATGGCGAGATCTGCCGTTACTTGCCGCCCAATACCGCCATCCCGGTTCAGTTTTGTTCAGACTGCTACGTCGCGCTTCCGCCCGCGCTAATCAGCGCGGTCGGACGATATTTTCGCGATGGTGCCGAAGCGGAAGCTACGGAAATTCGCAGACTAGCTTCTGCACGGGGCTCGCCTGTAGAGATTCTGACTAGTGACACGCTATTAGTTCCGGAAATTTTTGCGTATGAACGGGCGAAGTATTTTCGTGAAATGTCGAACCAGCAACTTCAACGCTGCCGCTTCATTATCTACGATTTGCTCCCGTTCACTCACCCCGAATATTTCCTTCCGCACTTGCCTGGCGTTATGTCTGAATACTTTCACATAATGAGGCGAGCAAATTACTGTGGATTTATTTCCGAATACACACGCGACGCCTTTTATGGACGCCTCATGAGAACCGCTACTCGCGGCGGAGTGGTCTTGCCTCTTGGCTCCGATTCCCTTGGCCCAAGGAACTCTCGGCCAACTGCAAACCGCTCGCTGGCGTTCACAGTACTCGGTACGATCGAACCTCGAAAAAACCATGCGCTGATATTGGAAGCATTTGAGCCACTGCTGGGAAAGATTCAAGGACTCACTCTCTCGTTCGTCGGGAGAATGGGCTGGGTAGATTCGGACTTTGCCCGGAGAGTACATGCCCTCGCATCAGACAACCGCTCAGGATTTCAATTTCATGATGCACCGACTGATAGCGCAATCCGGATTCAGATTGAGCAATCCAGAGCGACTATTTATGCCAGCGACGCCGAAGGCTATGGACTGCCTCCCGTCGAAAGCCTCTGGCTTGGCACTCCAGTAATCGCCTCCAAAACAATTCCCAGTCTGCAGGCGCTTCCCGGGGCAGGCATACATTATGTAGAGCCGTTAGACGTTGAGAGGCTGCGGCAAGCTGTGCTCGCGTTCCTGGATGACGGTTACGCGAATCAGAAGGTCGAAGAGGCCCTCCATCTAGAACTGCCCACTTGGCGATCATTTACACAGGAGGTGCTTCGTTGGTGTAATCAGGACTGCCCATGAGCTTGTATATTGATTTAACTGAATTCCTGGATAAGCCGATCACCACTGGCATCCAGCGTGTGGCAGGTGAACTTTGCAAACATTTACCACCCGGGACTGCCATCCCTGTCCGCCTTCACTCGCGCCGCTATACTGCCTTTTCGCCTGATCTAATCCAAACGATCGGCCTGCACTTCACAAACCCAAGTGAGTCCGGAGTCGCGGAACTTCGTCGCCTCGCCGCAATCGAGAGAGGTTCAGCCATCCAAATTTCGCAGCACGATACGGTCTTGGTGCCCGAGCTCTTTATAGATCCTCGTCGGATAGCGTTCTTTCGTGACATGACGCAGAGTGAATTTGAACGCTACCGTTTTATTGTTTATGATTTGATCCCCATCACTCACCCGGAATATTTCCCTTCAGAGTGGCCTCTACAAACCTACGGTTACTTCCAAATCATTCGGCGGGCCTTCTGCTGCGGATTTATTTCACAACACACTCGTGAGGCCTATTATGGACGCCTCAGGCGCACGTCTGCTCGGGGGGGAGTGGTTTTGCCGCTTGGCAGCGATTCTCTTGGCCCGAGACCAGTGCAGCCCGCCCTCGATCACCCCCCAACATTCACGGTTGTCGGGAACATCGAGCCGCGAAAACACCACGAGTTGGTCCTAGAAGCATTTGAGCCGTTGCTACACAAAATCAATGGTTTAAAACTCCTATTCGTGGGCAAGATGGATCACGATTCGGAATTCACAAGGAAACTCCGGGGGCTTGCTGCTAATAAGAGCTCCGGATTCGAATTCCACGCATCAGCGGATGATGCGAAGCTGAGATCTTATTTGGAACGATCTCGAGCCACGATCTACGTGAGCGATGCAGAGGGTTATGGCTTGCCGCCAGTTGAGAGCCTTTGGGTTGGAACACCAGTTATCGCCAGCAGAACGATCCCTAGCTTGCAAGCGGTTGGGGCAGCGGGTGTCCATTATGTTGAGCCACTAAATCCTGTGAACCTGCGGGGAGCCGTACTTGCATTTTTGGATAATGCGTACGCAAACCGAAAGACGGAGGAAACTCTTCAACTAAATCTTCCGACGTGGGCAGCTTTTACCAGGGAAGTCAGGCACTGGTGGGGTAACGACGGTGGCTAAGCGTGCATCCGCTCAAGTCCTT
The DNA here is from genome assembly GCA_036379475.1 of Bryobacteraceae bacterium. Lineage (GTDB taxonomy): Bacteria > Acidobacteriota > Terriglobia > Bryobacterales > Bryobacteraceae > Bog-105. The sequence goes on from DASVGP010000117.1 coordinate 28,673, forward strand.
ACCTGGAAGAGCTTGAGCGGATGCTGATATCTTCCATCCGGAAATACATCTCGCGTGGATCCTTGGGGTCCGAGGCACGAGGCGCATTGGTGTGGAAGTCGATCCGGTTTGCACCACGCTTCAAAGCCACGGTCCAGTTGAAGTCGTTTCCCGCTGATGTTGCGGTAGCGCGAAAGTGTTGTTGGGAATCCCGGAAGAAAACAAAAGACTTCGTAGGCGTAGCACTGATTAGCGTTCCTCGAAAGTTGACCTTCTGCGTGCGTCCCGTGGTATTGAAGATCTCTAGCGCGCCCTCTTGCTTGCACCAACGCCACTCCTCATCTCCGGCAATTTGGGGTGCATATACTCCGGAGGGAAATATCACGACAAAGTGGGGGTTCACTTCGGATGTCAGCTTTCTCCACTGCTGTGGTGGTGTCTTCTGTTTCAGCGCCGTGGCATAACTCTCGAGGGAGAAAAAGCTGAAATGACCATCCTCGCTGACGATGGGATCCGTATGTGTCTGAGCGCGCACCCGGGATTCCACTGCCGCGGCGGCGTCCGGATAGCCTTGCCTGTCTATGTAAACACCGCGAAAGCCGGCCCAAACCGCCCGCTTGAGCATCTCCGGCACCGGTTCCGAACTCAACTCACGAATCCATTCGTCGCGCGGTCCGCCAGCCATCGCCGGATAGCTCCATCGCACCGTTTGGGAGTGGATGTAGGCTCGAAGTGGGTCATAATTATTCATGTGGTATGGGCCACCCATCTCTGGAAAGGGCTGATAAGGTAACTGCAAGACCTCCCCACCGGATGGGAGTTGGGCTTCGATGCCACGGATAAATCGATCATAGGACTTATATTGAGCCTTTAGGGCAACTGGATCAGCGTGCAACTGCCAAGCGCCTTGATCGTAGAGCCCGAAAAACAGCAGCACTCCAACAAATACGATGCGGATGCCGCCTGTGAGACTCGTATACGGCAGTTTGCGCCATAGTTTTTCCAGCAGGACGCCGAACGCGAAGAGCGCGAAAAAAGCAATGAAAAAGACCATCCGAGCGTGGACGCGAAGCACGGGCGTGATCAGCAACGAGAAGAGGGTCCCAAATCCTCCAATGATCGCAAATAAGACTCCGACGAGAGTCAGAATGAGCAAATGGCTCATCAGGCGATCCTCGCGGCCGCGCGACTGGCGAATGATTGGCCACAACAATAAGGCACTAAATCCAATTACACCGATAAGTCCGAGGTTCGAATATTTACTCTCGGTATTGGTCATAATCGGGAGGCTTGCGTCAAACCGTTTGCTGATGTCGCGGAACTTCTTGATTGGATGATCCGGAGTGGGTAGGTATAAATCCGCCAGTGATAGGCTGTAAACTTCTGTTTGAGCGACAGTTCTTTGTAGGACTTTGGGTTCTGTTCCAAGCCTGATTTTATATAGCTCGATCTGTAACAAACCTATACCTGTCGATAGGCCGATAACAACGAAGCAGATCAATCCAGCCACACTGTCTCGTCTCCGTTCTCGGCGAAAGGCAGCATAAACTGTGGCGGCCCCGATAAATAACATCGAGTAAAACGCGTAATAGATGTCGCTTTCTCCAATTAGAACTGCTGTTGGCACTGCGAAATATAACAGGCGACGCGTTGTGCTCCCGGGCCGCGTGTATGCGGAACGGGAATTTTTAGGAGCGGCTGGTGATGCGGCGGCCATAATTCGCAAGGCAAGTAGAACTACCAGCGGCAAAAGATAATACTCGGATTCGAGAAAGTGATAATACGATACGGAAATATGAGTCGGCAGAAAAGCGTAAAGTATAGCGCAAAGGAAGGCGAAGGGTATGGAAAGAGAGAACTGCCGAAAAACATAGAAAGCGGCAAGGGATATCAGTACAAAACCTAAAAGGTAATAAATATTGACCGCCAGAAGGGCATTGTGAGTTATTGAAACCAGGCCTTTTAAAATGGCCGTGTGGACCAAAGCAGGTCCGATGAAGTTATAATAGTCCAGCCCAAATGGCACACCTACGCGGTTGTTGTATAGAAGGGCGCCTTCGCCAAGAGCCTTGGTGCCGTAAACAGTGAGGATCGCATCACCGTCGAAATGCTGAAGTGGATACGCCAGATTGCCCTTCCACAGCCGGTACATGATGACCAGCACCATGATCGTCGTTAGCGCGACCGCGACGTACGGAGCACTTCTTGCGAGGAAAAGCCTTATGCGCATCGTGGTGTCGGAAACGGTATGTGCCGGCGATCGTCCCGAGCGAATTGGTGTCGATCGTTCTCCCCTGGGAGGATCGAGAATCGCACGGATTCTGCGGTTCGTTCCAGCTCGTAATATTTTTGCCAGAGGGCTCTCCTAAAATCTGCCCCGCGCCCTGCAGATCAAATCAGACCCGTTGTTTATTGGAAATTAGCTCCTGGGACAGGCGTCCCACCCACAACCGGCTTTGAAGCAGCTTTTTCTCCAGTTCTGCGCTCCGCGCGGCGTGCTCAGCCAAATCTGCCTTTTCGGCGTCCAATTGAGTGACCCGCGTAGCCAAGGCATCCCGCTCCTGCCGCAAGGCATCCCGCTCCTGTTCTGCGATCTGCATTACATAAGGTTTAAATCCGTCAAAGACATTGGGTGGGGTGCCGAAATGGCAGCGGAGATCCGAGTATTCGCGACGAACATAAAACCGGTTCAAGCCATCGAAATAAACGAAGTCGTAACGCGCTGTTTCGATCAGATAGGGCTCCCATCCACTCCATGCAGGGATGGTTGTATCAGGTGCGGTCGCCTCGACAACAACCACAATAGGGCGAAACCGGTCCCAATCGGCGCCTCTGATTACTGCCTCTTCCCAGCCTTCACAGTCGAGTTTTAAAAAGTCGATTTCCTGTTTAACAAAGTTCCGGCACACTTCGGTAAGTGTGGAGACTCTGACCGTCTGGTCTACTGTCTCGAATCCACGGTCGACATAGTGATCGCGCACAGCATCTTGAAAAGTGGAATTCCCTATATTTTCAAACATATGCATGGAGCGGCTCTCTTCCTTCTCTCCGAGCGCCAGCTTCAAATTGATGTCGCGGGGGCGTTCTTGTAGTAATTTTCGATAGAAGCAGTCGTTCGGCTCGATGTTGATGCCGGACCAGCCTTCGTCATAAAAGAATTTCGTCACCGATTCAAGAACAGGGTCCATCGCGCCCACGTCAATATAGAAGCCGTCCTTGCGCCCCCGGAAGACGCGGCGCAGCATGACATCTTCGAAGTTCTGGGCATAGGAAATCATTATCTCTCTATTAGCAGTTATTCAAGATGGAATTCGTGGCCGGGCCAGCAAATCCAGATGCCCGAGATGTGACTGCTCGTAATAGCTCATGACCTTAGCGATGTCTTGGCCACATTCGCCGGAATCATCCAACAGAACTGTCAAGTCGTAGTCTAGGTCAGTGAGGAATTGAAGGAATTGCTCGGCGGTCATTTTGGATATGCTGGGTAAGGCTTCGGGAGTGAATTCGCAAAAGATTGTTGGTCGATCTCGCCGCAGCACCTGTAGCGCTCCGCGTAGCGAGCAGCCCTCAGAGCCCTCGACGTCTATCTTGATTACATCAACTCGATTTTCACCGAGGAGTACATCCAACGGCAGGCTCAGTACGGTTGGTGGAAATTGCGACGGCTCAGCCGCTGAAACCCGCGTCACGGTGGCGTTCGAGGCATCCGGAAAGATGCACATCGTTTCCCAAGTCTCGCCCGCCGCCCCCTGGATCACGGCTACATGCTCGAACCTATTCTTCGCACGACTCGCAAGAATCATTCGAACATTATCAGGATTGGGTTCCACCGCCCAGACTTTGCCCTTTGGACCCACGAGCGACGCGCCGAGCATTGTATAAAATCCGATGTTTGCGCCTACATCCAAGACGTGCATACCCGGTTTCACAGTTCGACGAAAGACTTCAGATACGTTTGGCTCATAGGTACCGGTAGCAATAATATGCCTGCCGACGGCAGCATCCTCCGGGGATGCGTATAGAGCGAAGCCATCCAATGACACGAGCGAGGCGAAATTTCCGGTACGCCGCATCAGAAGCCGATTCGAGAATTCGACACTATTAAAATAGCTCGCTACTACATCGTCCAGCTGCTCCCCGGCACGCGCGGAATGCGGCCCCCATTCGCAACGGTTCGGAAGGCGTCCCAAAATCAACCGAAAGCAGTTGAAGATGTCATCCACCGTTGCTACAGGATGAAAAGGCCCACCCTCGTCGCGAAACTTCATACCGATGTATTGTGACACACCTTTGCTACACTGCCACCTACACTGTGAGAAGGGCTCCTCCCTACTTTGCCGAAGATCTTCTCTAAAGCGGCCATGAAGTTTGGCTTGTGCGGCGGGGTGGCATTGGAGCAGCTTGGGCTGGGCTGGAACGTGCACGTCGGCCAGAACGTCGTGCTCCAGCCCCGGCAGGCTCGGGAGCTATCCTAGCCTGTTCCATATGGCCTTAGCCCGCCAGCGCCTTCTTCAGATACATCAACTGGCCCAGGTGGTACGAGTTGTGATTCGCCACCAGCAGCGCTTCTCTCAGCAGCGTCTGCCCCTGGCCGTGCTCGAAACGCTTGAAGAGATCCTCCTTTGCTACCAGTGCTTTCAATTCGCGGGCATCCTTTTGGAAGGCTTCCACGCTCTTTTCCCAGGCGTGCGCATCGGGCGGGTCTTCCGTCGCCGGCCAGTAGCCTTCCGGCCAGTGAGGCGATTCGTATTTTGGATTTCTGGAAAATTCCAAAATGTCGTGCTGGGCGATCCGCAAATGCTCCAGAAGCTGCCAAGCTGTGTGCGGAGCGCCCGCCAGTTTGCTGCCGCGCCGTTTCGCCGGAAAATCGGCCACCGCGGCGTCGAACTCAATATGCGCGTGATGGCCGTTCATGGCATCCACCAGCAGCTTGCGCAGCAATTTCTCTTCGCTCGTGTCCATGCTGTTGTGATAACAAATTGATTTGCGCCCAATAGCCATTTTTCTACTCGCCATGCTGCATGCGCTTCAGGCACAGCCGCCATCGCCCGCATCCGCCGTGCATCTGCGCTGCGACGGCCGCAAGAATCCGCTTGGCATCGACACTATGCGCCCGAAATTTTCCTGGCAAATGCACGACGGCCGCCGCGGCGCGCATCAAACCGCTTATGAAATTCTGGTCGCCACGAACGCCGCGCTGCTGCAGTCCGGCAAGGCGGACATCTGGGACAGCGGGAAGATCGCATCCGGCGATTCGCTTTTCATTGAATACGGCGGTCCCCCGTTGCACTCGAGCGAACGTTACTACTGGGCGGTGCGCATTTGGGATGCTAAGGGAGCGCCTTCGGAGATCAGCACGCCCGCATGGTGGGAAATGGGCCTGCTCGCATTATCCGATTGGAAAGCGCATTGGATCCACCGCGCCGATCCTGAGTTTGCCGCCGACCGCAGCGCGAGGGTGAAGTGGATCTGGCTCGCCGGTGAGAGCACCATAGGCCATGCACCCAAAGGCGCGCGTTATTTTCGCTATACGCTGCACCTCGCTTCGGTTCCCAAACAGGCAACATTGCTCGTCTCCGGCAAGGATTCCATGACCGCTTCGGTGAACGGAACCACGGTTGCCGAGAGCACGACCTGGGGCACGTTTTCCCAGGCAAACATTCGAGCCCATTTGAAGCCCGGCCCGAACACGATTCTGGTAAAAGTGACTAGCGGCGGCGGAACCGCGGGAATGGCGGCGCTGATCAAACTCAAGCAAGCGAACGGGCACATCAAGCGCGTCCCGAGCGACCAGCGCTGGCAAGCGTCGGCTTCGCCCGATTCCGGATTCGCGCCTGCCGCCGTCGTCGCCGCTCTGGGCGCCAGCCCTATCGGCGATCCATGGCCCGCGCGCCCGGCTGGTTATTTCCGCAAGGCATTCACGATCGACAAGACCATCAAACGCGCCCGCCTCTATGCGACCGCCCTCGGCAGTTATCGCGCGTTTATCAACGGCAAGCGCGTTGGCGACGACATTCTCACTCCCGGCTGGACCGATTACCGCAAGCGCGTCCAATATCAGACTTACGACGTCACGGGCTTACTTAAGGAGCGGGAAAATGTGCTCGGGGCGATTCTCGGAGACGGCTGGTACGCAAGCGGACTCGGCTGGACTTTGCAGCGTTTCGCTTTCGGGCCGCCTCCGCTGCGTCTGTTGATGCAGCTCGAAATCGAATTCACCGACGGGACGCGCGAAACCGTCGCTACCGATAAATCCTGGCGCGCATCGACAGGCCCCATTCGGAGTTCGGAAATCTATGCCGGCGAAGATTACGATGCGCGCCTCGAAGTACCTTGGGATTCGCCCGCGTTCGACGCTGCATCCTGGCCACATGTGCACTTGTCCGCGCCGCCAGCGGCGAAAATCGTCGCACAGCGCGATCAGCTCATCCGCCACATGCAGACGCTGACTCCGAAGGCCATTACGTCACCCGAGCCTGGCGTCTATGTCTTCGATATGGGCCAAAACATGGTGGGCTTCGCGCGCTTGAAAGCCTCCGGACCGCGCGGCACACGCATCAGCCTCCGTTACGCGGAAATTCTCAAGCCCGACGGCAACATATACACCAAGAATCTCCGCAGCGCGAAAGCGACCGACACGTTTATCCTCTCCGGAAAAGGCGAGGAGAGCTTCGAGCCTGCCTTTACTTATCACGGGTTCCGCTATGTCGAAGTAACCGGCTATCCCGGCAAACCCGAGCGCGACGACATCACCGGTATCGTCTTTCACAACAGCATGCCGGAAACCGGCCGTCTCGAAACCTCCTCGGCGCTGGTCAACAAACTTTGGCACAACATTCTCTGGAGCCAGCGCGCCAATCTGATGAGCATTCCGACCGACTGTCCGCAGCGCGACGAGCGGCTCGGCTGGATGGCCGATGCGCAGATTTTCTGGCGCACTGCCTCCTACAACATGAACATGGACGCATTCGCCAATAAGTGGCTGCGCGATATTCGCGACGCGCAATTTCCCGATGGCGCTTTCACCGATGTGTCTCCGCGAGTGGTCGATAATTCGCCCAGCGCTCCCGCCTGGGGCGACGCGGGCGTCATCATTCCGTGGACTACTTGGCAGCAGTATGGCGATCTTCGCGTGGTTGCGCGCAATTGGGACGCCATGAAACAATGGCTCGACTACATCCATCGCGCCAATTCTAACTATCTCTGGGAGAATGATCGCGGAAACGATTTTGGCGATTGGGTTCCGGCGAACAGCGTTACTCCGAAAGATCTGCTGGCGACGGCATTCTGGGCTTACGATGCCCAACTGATGTCTCAAATGGCGCTCGCGCTCGGCAAGCATTCGGAAGCCGTCTCGTATCGCGAGCTCTACAGCAAGATCAAAGCTGCATTTATCAAGAAGTTCGTGAAGGTCGACGGCACGGTCGGCAACGGCAGCCAAACCTGCTATGTGCTGGCGCTTCATATGGGGCTGCTGCCCGAAGATTTGCGCACAGCCGCGGTCGACAAATTAGTTGCCGACATTCAAGTGCGCGGCGGGCACTTGTCGACGGGATTTATCGGCACTTCCTTCTTGATGCCCGTGCTGACTCATGCGGGCAAGATGAAGACCGCCTATACGCTCCTGCTCAACGATACTTACCCGTCCTGGGGTTACATGATCCGCAAAGGCGCGACCACGATGTGGGAGCGCTGGAACGGTGATACGGGCAACCCTGCCATGAATTCGTTCAACCACTACGCATTCGGCGCGGTGGGCCAGTGGCTCTACGGTTCGCTCGCCGGCATCCGCTCCAATCCCGCAACTCCCGGCTTCAGGCGCATCGTCATCGATCCGCATCCGGAGCCACGGCTCGCGCACACTTCGGCGGAATACGATTCGCCGTATGGTCCGATCTCAAGCGCCTGGACCAGTGGCGCCGGCGGCAAACTCACGCTGAATGTGACGATTCCGGCAAATACCACGGCGACGATCCATGTTCCCGCTGCGCGCACCAGCCATGTTACGGCCTCCGAAGGCGCCATTTACTCGGGAAGAAATAGCAGCGGTAGAAATTATGAAGTGGGCGCCGGGAGTTACAGCTTCAGCGTTCAATAAGCTTCACTGATTGATACTTTTCCCGCCCGTGGTGCTATCGACGTGCCCGCCCACGGCCAGAAATTGCCGCCGCCAGTCTGCCGCGGTGTGCATATCAGCGGAATATTCATCCTGCGTGTCGCGGATGAGAGCTCGCTCGGCGAACAACCGCGACAGCAAGAGCAGAGGCCGCTGGAAGTTTGCATTGATTTGCGATGCCTGCTGCGCATTATGAATTGCGTCATTTATGACCGCGCCGTACTGCTGCTGCAAGCGATGGCGAAGAGTAGGATCGGGAATGGGGCCGGCTTTCTTACCAAAATGCGCCTTGGCCTGCTGCAAAACGGGCCCGAATTCGTCATTTTCCAGACTCGCTAAGCGCAGATAAATTCTTGCATCGCTCGGTTCGAGCGAAATCGCCTGCTTCAAAGCATGACGGGCTTTTTTGAAAAATTCCGCTCTCTGGCCTGGGTCCGCCGAACCGTGGGCAAGAAGGCTCTCCAGGTCCGCTAAGTCGAGCAGGGGCGCGGGGGCCGAGGGGGAGAGTTGGGCCGCTTGGGCGAGGTGCGCTTCCGCCCGGTTTGCCACATCAGAGTAAGCGGAGGGCCTGACATCGCCGGCGGCCAATCTTCGATAAAGCGCGACACCCAATCCTTGATTCGCTTTGACCGAAGAGGGATTGATATCCACCGCCCGCTGAAACGCACGCGCCGCTTCCACCAGCCGGTTCTGCTTGAGCGCCTCCTGGCCTTGCGTGACCAGAGCATGGTAGTCGTGCGATTCGCTCGGCTGCTGTCCGAACAGCGGCACAAGGGAACAGGCTAAGGCTGCAAGCGCAAACATTCGCCCCAACGGTTTGATCGGCATAAAATGCACCCCTTCCTGATAGCTGAGATCATCAGCCCCCCAGCTTACACCAGTTGGACGGAACTCAGGATGCGCTTAGTTACACTGCTAAACATGAATGGGAATCTCAGGAGCGCAGCCGCACAGTTTGAACATCGGAACGGGGACAAGGCGTACAACTTATCGGTAATCCGCAAGCTGACCGAACAAGCCGCCGCTGCTGGAGCGGAGGTGGTCGCGTTCCACGAATGCTGCATCTCCGGGTATGGGTTCGCTCGGCGCCTCTCGCGCGAACAGATGCTCGCTTTGGCCGAACCGGTTCCGCAAGGAGAGAGCGTTCAGGCGCTGGTTCGGATCGCGCATGATACAAAGATCACGCTCCTTGCGGGGCTATTTGAAAAAGACGAGGAAGATCGCCTTTATAACACGTATCTCGCTGTCGATGGCTCCGGAGTGATCGCGAAGCACAGGAAACTGCACCCCTTCATCAGCAGCTACCTGCTACCCGGCGATACTTACACCATCTTCGATTTAAGCGGCTGGAAATGCGGCATCTTGACCTGCTACGACAACAACGTGATCGAGAACGTGCGCGCCACTGCGTTGCTGGGCGCGCAGATCCTATTTATGCCGCATGTAACCATGTGTACGGCCTCGCCGCGGCCGGGCGCAGGCTTCGTGGAACCCAAGCTGTGGGAGAACCGGGACGAAGATCCCACTTCGCTGCGGCTCGAGTTTTTCGGAATGAAGGGCCGGGCGTGGCTGATGAAATGGCTGCCCGCTCGCGCCTATGATAACGCGATTTATGTGGTCTTCAGCAATGCCATCGGCATGGACGACGATCAGTTAAAGAATGGCTGTTCCCTGATTCTCGACCCGTTCGGCGACATCCTTGCCGAATGCGGCAAGCTCGGCGACGATTTTGCAATCGCCTTATGCACGCCGGAAAAGCTCACGCAAGCCGGAGGTTACCGCTACCGACAGGCCCGCCGTCCCGAACTCTATCGCGACATCATTGGGCAGGAGCATAGTTCAGATCAATCGGTGGCTTGGCTGGATAAGGGCTGAGGCCGCACCTACGGGTGTATGCCCGGCACATTCACCCGGATGCTGTAAATATGAGGCGCCGCAGTGATATAAAGCGTCTTCCAATCCTTACCGCCCCAGGCGCAGTTGGAAACCGTTCCTTCGACGTGAATGGTGCCGAGGTGTGTACCGTCGGGAGAGAAGATCCACAGGCCGCCGGGTCCCGCGCTGAAGATATTGCCGTTTTGATCTACCTTCATCCCGTCAGGAGCACCAGATGCATGGTCCGCGGTCGCGTTGTAGAAGACCGTTCCCTTACCCAGCGTGCCGTCCGGCTTCACCGGATAGCGCATCCACACTTTTTTCGGCGCGGAACTATCCACATAAAGATACTTTTCGCCAGGAGAAAAAGCGATGCCGTTCGGACGAGGGAGATCCTTAATCAGGAGTTTCAGCTCTGAGTTATCTGGCGCGCTGCCGGGTTTGATCTCACTAGCATTGGGAAAAAGATAAACGCCATTGAAAGGCAACTGCTTGAGCGGATCATTGTCGCTTTGTGTTTGCAAGCCATAGGGCGGATCGGTGAAATAAAGCGATCCGTTCTTGCTGTAGACCAGATCGTTGGGACTGTTCAACCGCTTGCCGTGATAGCTGTCCGCCAGAATCGTAATCTGTGCGTGCGGGTTCATGCTCTCGACCCGGTAGACATCGCGCTGCGCATGTCCGGCAACGGTCAGCCGGCCTGCGGGATCGAGCGTCATGCCGTTCGACCCGGGTTCGGGGCCGTGAAACGAAGATGCCGTTCCCTGGAATCCGCTCGGATGCAGAAAAATGCTGATATCTCGATTCGGCTGCCATTTGCCAATGCTGTTGATAGTAATTTCGGCAAATAGCAGATATTTTCCCGCCGGGATCCAAACCGGACCTTCGATCCACTTAAGCCCGCTCGCGACGCGCGTAATCTCCGTTCCCGGCGGAATAACTTTGTCCAGATTCTCACTTAAGCGCTGAATGGAGTTATTCGGCTGCGCGGCGAACACCCAGCCGGCAAGAATCAGCATGGGCGCGAGCGCCGCAACCATCGGTTTTCCAGCGTTCATCGTATGCTTTCCTCCCGCTGCGAATTTTCAACCGCGAGGTTATTGAGGGCCCGGCAGGACTTGCGGATCACCAGCCGCGGTTCCATATGAAATTCGCGGCCGACCGGTTCCGGGTCTGCCATCATGGTCCACAAGGCCTCGAACGCAACTCTGCCGATTTCGTGCCGCGGCACGGCAATTGTCGTAAGTGCCGGCTGGGTGTATTCGGCGAACGAAATATCGTCGAAGCCGATGACGGACAAATCTTCCGGCACTCGTTTGCCGCATTGATAGGCGCGATGCAATACGCCGATGGCAGCCAAATCGTTGCCGGCAAGAATCGCCGTGGGATTGCAGCCGCCGAGCAGTTTCCAACTGGCGAGATAAGCGCCTTTCACTGTGAAGTCAGAATCGACACTCCACTCCGGATTCATGCCGAGGCGGGCCGCGGTCTCGGCGAACGCCTTCTTGCGCCGCCGCGCCGAGGGCAGGTGCGCCGGGCCGCCCACATATCCGACGCGCCGATGGCCCATCTCGGCCAGATATTGGAGGGCTTGGGTGATCCCTTTTTCGTAATCGATGACGATGTTGCTGATGTTCTGCGCCACGCGGCCCAGATCCAGGTAAACCGCGGCGATGCGCTGCTTGGCGAGCATGGCGATGACCGAGGGCTCAATCTGAGAAGTCAGCAGCGCCACGCCCGGAACCTGCAGACCCATCAGCCGCCGCACGGAATTGAGCGTTCTTTGCGAATCGTAGTTAGTGTTGAGCACCAGCGCATCCATATTGTGCGCCAGCGCCTGATCCTGAAACGCCGCCGTGATCTCGGGGAAAAACGGATTGCGAACATCCGAAATAATCAGCCCCAGCAGGCTGCTGCGGCCGCGAACCAGATTGCGTGCCGATTGGTTCTGCTCATAGCCCAATTCCGCCACCGCAGCCAGAACACGCTGGCGCGTCTGCTGGCGCGTGGCTCTGGTGCCGTTCAGCACGTGCGAAACCGTGGCGATGGAAACCTCCGCCCGCTCGGCTACATCCTTAATGTTTACGCCCACGAGGTCCTCCTCGGGCTCAGCTTCCAAACAGAACCCCGACTGTAAAGGAGGGGTCGGCTATCCCCTCGTTAACACTCGGGGTTCTGTTTGGCCGCATGCTCCGCATCCAGGTCAGCACCGACTCAGCTTCCAAACAGTTTAAACCGGCGCGATACCATGCATAGGAAGAAATGACTGATACAGCAACCACTCCGAACCTCTCCGGAAAAATCGCGCTGATCACCGGCGCCAGCAAAGGCCTGGGCAAAGCCATGGCCCTGGCGCTGGCCGGGCGCGGCGCAGCCATCGCCCTGGTTTCGCGCGACGGAGCCAAACTCGAAGGCGTGCGGCATGAAATCGAAAGCGCCGGCGGCAAAGCGGCGGTCTTCGTGGCCGACGTGCGCGACGAACAGGCGGTCGTCCGGCTCGAATCCGACGCCTCCCAAAAACTCGGCAAGGTGCAGATTCTCATCAATAACGCCGGCATCAATGTACGCAAAAATGTGGTCGATTTTTCGCTCGAAGAATGGCGCAGTGTGATGGATACCAATCTCACCAGCGCCTTTCTCCTGTGCCGCGCGTTCGTGCCGCACATGCGCGGTACGGGTTATGGGCGTATTCTGGGCCTGACATCCATCATGAGCCATATCTCGTTGCCCGGCCGCAGCGCCTATTCAGCCAGCAAAGCCGGGCTGCTGGGCTTTACCCGCGCCCTGGCGCTCGAACTTGCCGCCGAAGGAATTACCGTCAATGGCATCAGCCCCGGACCCTTCGCCACTGAACTGAATCTGCCGGTGCTGCAAAATCCAGAGGCCAATGCGCAATTTTTGGCCAGCATACCGGTCGGCCGCTGGGGCGAAGCGAAAGACATCGGCGAACTCGCATGCTTCCTTTGCTCGGATGCGGCGCGCTTCATTACCGGCACCGACATCTTGATTGATGGCGGATGGTGCGCAAGGTAGGCTCAATATGACGCTTCGTACGCCTCCGGTTTCCAAGCCCCCCGATCCCACGCTCGATTTCGAGCGGCGCACCTATCGCCGCGTCACTCGGCGCCTGATTCCTTATCTGTTCCTCTGCTATCTGTTCGCTTACGTCGATCGCGTCAACGTCAGCTTCGCCAAGCTGCAGATGCAGCACGACCTCGGGTTTTCCGATGTCGCCTACGGAACTGCCGCCGGCATCTTCTTCATCGGCTATTTCTTTTTTGAAGTGCCTGCCAATATGATGCTGCGAAAGATCGGCGCGAAATACTGGCTCGGGCCCATCATGATCGTTTGGGGATTGGTTTCCGCTTCGACCTTGCTGGTCAGGACAGATTACGAGTTTTATGCAGTACGCTTTCTTCTCGGCGTGGTGGAATCGGGCTTTTTCCCGGGCGTCATCTTGTATCTGACGTTCTGGTACACCGGCCGGGATCGGGCCAAAATGGTCGCCGGATTCATGACCGCCATTCCTATTTCCGGGCTGATCGGGAGTCCCATTTCCGGCTGGATTCTCGACGCCATGAGCTCGGCGGGAGGCCTGCGCGGCTGGCAGTGGCTCTACATCATGGAAGCAATCCCTTCGGTCCTCGCGGGCATCTTCACCATGATTTTTCTCGCCAGCACCCCGCGCGATGCCAAATGGCTCAACGATGACGAACGCAAGCTGTTGCTCGACCGCCTGGAGGAGGACGAAAAGGGCAAGGAAGCGCTCGGCGGCCGTCATCGTCTGGTGGATGCTTTCCGCAGCGGGAGGGTTTGGCTGCTCTGCCTGGTCTATTTCGGAGTCGTAATGTCGAACTACGGGATCACGTTCTGGCTGCCCACTTTGTTCAAACACACGCTCACCACTGATCCGCTGAAGATTGGATTGCTCACCATGATTCCTTGGGGAGCGGCGGCCGTCACCATGGTGCTCGTCGGCCGCCATTCGGATAAGACGGGAGAACGAAGCTGGCATATCGCCATTGTCGCGGTGGTTGGGGCGATCGCATTTGGGCTTTCGGCCATCCCGGGCATTCCCGGCGTGCTCGGGTTGATTTTGTTGACCATCGCCATTTCCGGCATTCTGACCGCGGCTTCCAGTTTCTGGACCCTTCCCACAGCCATTCTCTCCGGCGCCGCCGCGGGTGCCGGCATCGCCTGGATCAATTCGGTCGGCAACCTTGGGGGCTTCCTAAGCCCGTTCCTGGTAGGAAAGCTTACCTCCGTTTTCCACAACATGACCCCCGCTCTGCTCATGCTGGGCTTCTGTTCCATCGTGGCGGCGGCAATTACGGTGATTTTTTTCCGCCGGCGAACGCCTTCGCCTCCAGGAAATCGTTGATTTCCCTATCCCGCGGCGCGGCGGAACTCTTTCGTGTTGCCCGCGCAAGAGTTCGCATCCCGATTTTTCCAGGTGGGACAGGAGATCGATTCTATTCATGCCGCCGGCACGGTCAATTTTTCGCGGATGACCTCCGCGTCTGCGATAGACTCTTCCGAACGGCAGCGAGCGGGATGGACATTGTGTTGCTATTGTCGCCAGTCACGATACCATCTCTTTCAATCGCAGCGCATTGTGCGCCGCGTATGCCGCCTGATCGTTATCGAAATACACGTAAACCGCTTTGAGATGCTGGCACCAATTTTTGATGTGCCCCGCCCAGGAGCGCAGTTGTGCATCGGTGTAACTGCCCTGATACTTCCCTCCTGGGCCGTGCAGCCGGACGTAAGCGAAATCTGCGGTAACTTCCATCCGCGATTGCTCTCCGGCAAGATGGAAGATACAAAACCCGACGTTATGGCGCCGCAGTAAATCCAAAATCGGCGGAGTATCCCACTCCGCATTGCGGAATTCAAAAGCATAACGATGATGCCGCGGCAGGCTCGACAGAAAATGCGCAAAGCGTTCCCGGTCCGGCTTCCAACCCGGCGGCAACTGAAACAAGATAGGGCCGAGTTTCTTCCCCAGTAAGTCGATAGCGCCAAAAAACTTCTCCAAAGCTTTCTCGGGGTCCTTCAGCTTCTTCATGTGTGTGATATAGCGGCTGCCTTTTACCGAGAAACAAAAATCCTTGGGCGTCGACTCGCGCCATTCTTCGAGCGCCTTCTCTCCCGGCAGACGATAAAACGTATTGTTCAGCTCAACAGTATCAAGTCGTTCCGAGTACCAGGCGAGCATCCTGGAAGCCGGCAAGCGCTCGGGATAGAACGTCCCGCGCCAATGGTTGTAATGCCAGCCGGAAGTTCCAATGTAGAGCGAGGCCTTCATGCTTAGGAAGCCTCCGCGTCGCGGATACCTGTGGCGACTTCGGAGATAATTCCGCGCTCGACATAAATCGGGCGGATGAAAGTGCGCAAACGCGGCAGCGCGCGCGCAAATAAAAGCGCACCGCAAAGGCAGCACGCACCGCCGAGCAAGACGGTTTCCGGCGCCCCGATCGTGGCGGCCAGAGCTCCCGCGATGAGGCTTCCGAAGGGCGCCACTCCCTGAAAGGCCACGGCATAGAACGACATCACCCGGCCGCGCTTCCCTTCCTCGACGATGGTTTGCAGGATGGTGTTACTCGCTGCCAAAGCGCGCATCATGCCAAAACCGGTGACCACCATCAGGCACATGGAAAGCCAAAGCATACCGGAACATCCGAAGCCCACCAGCGCCGCGCCGAGCAGTGCCGCCGAAATGGGAATGACTCTACCAAGGCCGAGCACCGAACGGCGGTTAGCTAATGCCACCGCGCCCACCAATGCCCCCATGCCGGTCGCCGCCATCAGATTGCCGAGTGTGCCCGGGCCGCCGTGCAGCACGCGCGTGGCGAAAATCGACATCAACATCCGGTATGGCATGCCGAACAGGCTGATCAGGGCGAGCAGCAGCAGAATGGAGCGAATCGGAACCGAATGTATCACATAAGTCCATCCGTCGGCGAGTTCCTCCCACATTCGCTTGGGCGCAGCGCGCATCTCGCGAGCTTCGATGTGCATCAGAACAAGAGACACAATGACTCCACCGTAGCTGATGCCGTCGATCAGGAAACAAACACCTTCACCCGCCACGGCAATCACAATACCGGCGATAGCAGGACCAACCAGGCGGGCTGCATTTACGATAGAAGAGTTGAGGGCGATAGCATTGGGCAGGTCGTCGCGGTTATCGACCATCTGCACGACAAATGCTTGGCGCGCGGGCATATCGAATGCGTTCACCAGCCCTTGAAATAGCGACAGGAGGATGATATCGGTAACCGTGATACGGCCGCTCAGCGTCAGGAATGCGAGCGCCAGCGATTGCAGCATGGAGAGCGTCTGGGTTGCGACCAGGGTGTTGCGGCGATTCCAGCGATCTATCCAAACGCCCGCGATCGGGGCCAGGAAAAACAGCGGGATCTGCCCCGCGAAACTCGCCAGACCGAGCAGAAAGGCCGAATGACTGAGTTGATAGACCAGCCACGCCGTGGCAATGCGCGTGATCCAGGTTCCCAAGAGCGAAACGCTTTGGCCGGAGAAAAACAGCCGGTAGTTGCGCGATCCGAGCGCGCGAAACAGCGCCAGGTTGCGCAGCCGGCTCCAGCCAGGCTTGGAAGAATTCATCGATGAGCGAACCAGCCTCTCATTCAATAATCGTCATATGAGGAACTCGCGCCGGCTTTTCGCCGCGTTCACAGTAGTTTTACTGATGCTCCTCTGGGGCTGCGCCGTGCCGCATCCGAGCATTATCCATCGCCCCCCGTCGCCCGAGATCGTGGGTATTATCGACCATTACGTGGAGGCGGTCGAAAGCCACGAAGATGCGCTCCGGGGCGCCACCATGAAGGTAGACATTACCGCCGCAATTCCCAAACTGAAAGAACACGGGACGCTGCGAGCGCTGCGCAAGATCTCGCAAATCGGGCAGATCACCTACCAATTGCTCGGATTCCAGGGCAGCGACACGGTGAAGAACCAGGTCATCGCCCGTTATTTGAAAGCGGAGCGCAAGGAGCAGGGGAACCAAAAGGTGGACGTCCTGCCCTCGAATTATAAATTCAAATACAAAGGCGAAAAGGAGCGACCGGACGGGGGGCAAGCGTATGTGTTCGATGTCTCGCCCTGGAAGAAGCGGGAGGGCTTGTTCAAGGGCCAGATCTGGCTGGACAAGGAAACCTATTTGCCGGTTTTCGAGAAAGGCAAGCTGGTGAAAAGCCCGGGGCTGTTCTTGAAAAAAGTAGAGTTCGAGCGCGGTTACCGGATCCAGAACGGAATCTCGGTGCCGGAATACTTGACCAGCACCATCCATGTCCGCCTGTTTGGAAAAGTGGAACTGAATGTCCACTACTCCGACTTTCAGCCGCAGCCGGGGAGCCCGTCGGGTGCCGCTTTCACCGCCCAGTCGCCTTCCCCGCTCTCGGCGCACGCGATTGGGAAGTAGCGCAGACTCCGTTCAATGCGACTATATAAATGGAGACGTTAGGCTTTTGGCTATACCTTGTACCCTGGAAGTAACGCTTAAGGGAATTCGATGAGGACACTTTTTCTGAACCCTCCATCTTTCGAGGGCTTTGACGGTGGTGCGGGTTCTCGCTGGCCGGCTTCGCGGGAGATCGAATCGTACTGGTATCCGGTATGGCTTTGCTATCCGGCCGGCATGCTGCCCGACAGCAAAGTCATAGACGCGCCGCCGCACAAATTTTCCATTCAACAGACGGTCGCCATGGCGCCGGATTTCGAGCTGCTTGTGCTTTTCACATCGACTCCCGGCTTTCACGTCGACGTGAAAATCGCCGAGATGATGAAGGACACGAATCCGAAGCTGCAGGTGGCTTTCGTCGGGCCGCACGTCACCGTGCAGCCGGAACAGAGTCTGCGGGCCTCGAAGGCGATCGACTTTATCGTCAAACGCGAGTTCGATTACCAGATCCGCGACTACGCCATGGGCAAGCCGCTCGAAGAGATTCCCGGCGCCGTGTTCCGCAAAAACGGCCACATTCAGCAGAATCCGGAATCGGCGCCTATTGAAGATTTAAACGCTCTGCCCTGGGTGACCAAAGTCTATCGCCGCGATCTCGACTTCCGGCGCTACAACGTGCCGTTCCTGTTGAATCCCTATCTGGCGTTTTACACCTCGCGCGGTTGCCCGGCTCAATGCACCTTCTGCCTGTGGCCGCAGACGCACTCGGGCCATCGCTGGCGCTTGCGCTCCTCCGACGACGTGGTAAACGAGTGCCGCTGGGCGCTTGAAAACTTCCCCGGCCTCAAAGAAATTTTCTTTGACGACGACACCTTCAATTATCAGAAGGCGCGCACCATCGAACTCTGCAAGAAGCTGAAGGAACTGAAGTTCACCTGGAGCTGCACCTCGCGCGTAACCACCGACTACGAAACGCTAAAGGCCATGAAAGAAGCGGGCTGCCGGCTGTTGATCGTGGGTTACGAATCGGGCGAGCAGCAGATTCTGAAGAACATCAAGAAAGGCGCGACTATTGACATGGCGCGCCGCTTCACCGCAAACTGCAAGAAACTGGGGTTGGTTATTCACGGCGACTTCATCATCGGCCTGCCCGGCGAAACGCGCCAGAGCATTCGCACCACCATCGATTTCGCTAAAGATCTCGACCTCGAAACCATTCAGGTTTCCATCGGACACCCCTATCCAGGCACCGAGTTCTACGATTACGTAGACCGCAATGGACTCATCCAAATCGATTCCAGCATGACCGATGAAGCCGGCCATCAGCTTCCGAATTATCAATATCCGGGACTCAACCGCGGGGAACTAGTCGAGTGGGTGGAGCGGTTTTATGGCGAGTTTTATTTCCGGCCGAAAGTGGTCATGCGGCTGGTGGGCAAGGCCGTATTCGATAGCGGGGAACGGCGGCGGCTCATCAAGGAAGCGCGCGAGTATCTGGCGCTGCGCTCCAAGCGCAAGCAGTTCGTCAAAACCCACCAACAGGACAAGGACCGCCCGGCGGTTCTGACAGCGGGAGACTGAGCTGAACACCAATAGCCCTCCGATCGAGGACCGTCTCGAGAAGACATCTCTGAGCGCGCCGGCCGGAATCTCCAACGTGATCTCCAAATCGAAGACGGAAACGTTTCTTCTCGCACTGGTGGTGGTCGCTCTGAATTCTTTCGGCAATTTGTCGCTAGCTTGGGGGCTGAAGCGGATCCCCGAACAGATGGGCGCAAACCCGCTGAACTATGTGCGCGCGATGTTCGATCCGTTTGTAGCGGCGGGCATCCTGATGCTGATCTTCTGGCTGCTGATGCGTATGGCGCTAATGAGCTGGGCCGATCTCACCTTCGCCGTTCCGGTCACCGCGTTGGTCTATGTCATGGGAACGGTGCTCGGTAAAGTGTTCTTGCACGAAACCGTAACCGCCGCGCAATGGAGCGGGACTGTGTTGATCTTTGCCGGGATCGTACTGGTGGGATCCACGCAGCAGACCACGCCCGTAACTGCTCCTCTATGAAGTGGATCCTGCTTGCGATTATCGTGGTCGGGACCGCCTTCGGCGACTTGCTGCAGAGCTACGAGATGAAGCGCAGCGGGGAGCAGAAGGTAACTGCCCGCGGACTCGGCCGCTTATTGCGGACCATCGCCGGGCGCAAGTTTCTGCTGCTGTCGATCTGCTGCATGGCGGTGGCGTTCTTTGCTTTCATGGCGTTGGTGCAAACGCAGCCGCTGAGCTTTGCCGTGCCCGCCTCGGCCGGAACTTTCGTGCTCGAGACGATTCTGGCCAAGTTCGTGCTGAAGGAAGCGGTGGGCGTGCGCCGGGCGGCGGGCGCGGCGCTGGTTTTATGCGGCGTGGTTCTGCTCGCGAAGTAAAGACGGCAACCCATGCGCGTATTCTGGCTTATTTTCGCCCCGGCGGCTGCCTATCAATGCATCGCGATAGCGGCCGGTGTCAAGCACCTTCTCCGCCGCCGCAGAGAGAGAAATACTCCCGCAAATTTTCGCCCCGGCGTTTCCGTCCTGAAGCCGCTGCGCGGGCTGGACCCCAACACCTACCAGGCGTTCCGTTCCCAAGCCTGCCAGGATTACGGAACCTTCGAGATTCTCTTTGGCGCCGCCGACGAAAACGACCCGGCGGTATGCCAGGTGCAGCGGTTACAGCGCGAGTTTCCGCAAGCACCGATTCGCTTGGTGATTACCGGCCCGGTCGAAGCGGCCAACGGCAAGGTCGGCGCGCTCATCCGTCTGGCGCGCGAGGCGCGCTACCCGGTTCTCGTGGTGAACGACAGCGATATTCAAGTGACGCCGTCGTATTTATCCGCTGTGGTAGCGCCGCTGGCGGATGAACGCACCAGCCTGGTGACCTGCCTCTATCGCGTGCAAGCGCATAACGCCGCCGCGCTGTGGGAAACATTGGGCATCTCAACCGACTTCCTGCCCAGCACGCTCGTGGCGCAACTGATAGGCATGCGCGCTTTCGGATTTGGTTCGACGCTGGCGTTTCGCGCCGCCGATTTGGAACGCGCCGGCGGATTCGAAGCCCTGGCCGATTATCTGGCCGACGATTATCAGCTTGCCAAACGCCTGACCGCAACCGGCCAGCGTGCGCTCATCTCCACTTACGTGGTGGAGACTTCGCTTGAGGGAGCATGCTGGCGTGGAATCTGGCGCCATCAGCTCCGCTGGGCACGCACCATTCGTCTGTCCAGAGGAGACGGCTATGCCGGTCTGTTCATCACTCACACCGGCGTCTGGATGATCGCCGCGCTAGCAGCTTCGGCGTGGAAGCCGGCCGCCGTGCTCGGGTCACTGCGCATCGCCTCGGCTCTCCTGACTGCCGGGCTTGTGCTGCGCAGCCCCGCCGCCGCGAGGCTCTGCTGGCTGGCCCCGGCCTGGGATCTCTACGCCTTCGCCAACTGGGCGACCTCCTATCGCAGCCGGCGCGTCGAGTGGCGCGGCCGCACCCTGCTTGTGAACCCCGACGGCCGTATACAACCGGAACCCCGACCGTAAGGGAGGGGCCTACCTTCCATCGCGCTCGCTTTCCGCATGGTAGCCTGAATAACGGAATTGTCCAATCGATGCATCGGCCCCGTGCCGAACGGTCATTCTGTAGGAGTTTGTAAAGGTAAATGTCTTTAAGACTTCGGAGCGTTGCGCTCCTTGCGGCCTTCGCGGCGTTCCCCATGGCGGCTCTCCGGGCCCAGACAGCGGCGCATGCGAGTCATGCGGCGATCGCTCCCGCGCGCGTCGCCATCATCAATGCACAGAAGGCGGTTGCCGATACCGAGGAAATCAAGCAGGATCAAGCCGCGCTGCAGGCGAAATATGGCCCCAGGCAGCAAGAGATCGCTCATTTGCAGCAGCAGGTGCAAGACCTTCAGAATCAAATTGATGGCGGCAACCTGACGCCGCAGAAAAACGAGCAGCTTCGACAGCAGCTCTACGATGCGCAGAAGGATCTCCGCCGCAAGCAGCAGGACCTGCAAAGCGACGTCAACTTTGACCGCCAGGGCATACTCAGCAGCGCCGGCCAAAGAATGACGGAAGTCATCAAAAAAATCGCGCAGGAGCGTGGCATCGATGTTGTCATCGACAGCAGCAATACGCTCTACTACAAACCCGCCTTGGACATCACGGCGGAGGCGACTGCCGATTACGACAAGATGTTTCCGCCAAAATCGTCGAAATAGCGCCTACCAGCCGCGACCGCCAGGGAGCGTGCAAGCGTCTTATATTGAGGGAGAACCATGGGCGGATACCTGGAACACTACGAGCGCGGGGAAGCCAGCCGGGCGCACCGCACCCGTATCATCAAATGGGTCATCATAGCTTGCATCATCGCTGCGATTGCGGTCTGGATTTTCTACATGACGTTTCACAATCGCGTAGAAGTGCAAAAAGCCAGGCATTTTCTAGCACAGGTGAACGCGCAGCATTACCAGCAGGCCTATGCGACCTGGGGCTGCACCTCAACGCACCCCTGTCCGAACTATAATTACCAGCGCTTCATGGAAGATTGGGGACCGAAGGTCGCGCAGTCACCCTGGAAGGTTGACAATATTGACGCCTGCAAATATTTTGTGACTGTCAACGTGAAGGCAAAAGGCGCCCCCTTGGCCTCGCTCGCGGTCGAACGCGGCCCGAAGCATGTTTTGAGCTTTGCTCCGTTTCCGCGATGCCGGGAAAAGCAGTGGCATTGGGGGAACTTTTTTCATCGTATTTTTGGCGGTGGCAAGCAGCCTTCCGGCAATAAGTAGCGTTGAAAACCGACGATATGAGATTTACATGACAATTTGGACCGCCGATTGCACCGTGTTTCCGTAGGAGGGGAAACCCGGCGCAGGTTTCGAAATTCCCGACCGTAATGCTACTGAATCCAAGCAACAGCACCTTGTGGGGCAGGCTTTCAGCCCACCGCGGCCTTTTTGGCCGCCCGCTGCGATCCCCCGCCATGCTCCTCGTCGCCGTCTGCTGCGCCGCCTCGCTGTTTGCCGCCGATGTCCCACCGTTAAGAACAAATACAGCCGTCGAGCAACTCCCGCCGTGGAAGCATAGCCCGGGAAAATACTACTGGAAGAGCAACTCGGTCGGCAATTCGGCGCAGTTGCTGGCGCTATTTTGTCGCGCCTGCGCCACCAGCGGCTCCAAACCCGAAGACGTTCCGCTAGTAGCAGTACTCCGCGATACGCTGGGCGATAACGATCCGCATAACGATCGGGTGACCGATGTTTGGCTGCTAACTTACTCGCGGCCGAGCATCGGGCAGCGGGTATTGGCCGCAGTGCCCTTTTTCTATTGGCGCGTCGGCGGCGGCTCGGACAAGCCCAGCTCCGATCCCAAGCCGCTTCTGAACCTGAATGCGCCGCAGCACCCAATGTGGCGGGAAGTAGAGCGCGACCTTTTACAGTGGACTCTGTTCGACCCCATGACCACGGGGGTGCGAGCCACCTCACGCGCTTACCGCACCAACCAGCGCAATTATGAACGGCTGCACCTGGAGGAAGCCATCGGCTATTTGCGCCAAGCCCCCGTTTCCGCCGCTCCCGATGCGCTCACCGGGGACCAAGTCAATACCGTGGTGGCGCGGCTGGCATTGAGGAAACGTCTTTTGGGCGGTTTGGTGGCCGAGGGCCGGGCGGCCAAAATCGGCAAAAGAGATGGCTTCCAGTCGCAGGCCGTCCGCATCCGCAATTGGGAATTGCTTCGCGAGTGCGCCGGCCGCACGGGACTCGTTTTCCAGCCCTTATCGCTCGCGGGCGGTCCGCAGCAATACGCGATCTTATGGTTTCCCTTGGGCAGTTCGTTCCATCCGTCCAGTTCGCTGAGCGCTGTTTGGAAGTTGCTGGCGATTAAAAACCCCTGGAAGGACGAGCGCTTGAAAAACTGGCATGGCCCGGTTTTTTCGCGCGTGCTCGACAGCCACGGAGCGCTGGTTTCGCCGGCCGTGAACCTGGTTCCCCTCGCCGTTTACAGCCTCAACTATCCCAGAAATCCGCTGCTGCTGGTCGATTTTCGCGGCGAGCGCCACCTTCGGCGTCACGAAGTGCTCCAGCGGACCATCAACGAAGTCACCGCCGGCGTCATCGGCATTTCGCATTTCACCAACTGGTACTACTATGTCGCAGCCGACCTTTACCGCTTCGTTGCCACGCGGCATGGGCATCCTCTCGACGCCGCCGAGCGCCTGGATTGCTATGCTCAGTTCCGCGTCCAGTTAGCGCTGGACCAGCGCCTCGATCCGGAACTGCGCGCCGACATCCAGCGGGGCTTCGAGAAGCTCGCGATGAACCCGCTCAGCAGCGCGCCGCAGCGGCAATTTACCGCGGCCAAGAAGCGTTACGCCCGCCTGGTCTTTGGCTCCGATGACCAAGGACCGGTGGAGGCTCGGCTGAAGCGGCAGCGACGCGCGGAGATCGCCTCCTTCGGCGAATCCACCGCAGGCCGCATGCGCGACAGCTTACTGCACGCGGTGACGTTTGGCGTGTATACGCGAGCCGCGCGCCGGGATTCGGCGAACCTGGCGATGCTCGACATTGAGCGCCGGGTCAGCCATCAGTTGAACTTCCTGCATGCTCTTCTGAAGTCGGGCACTCCGCCCGAGGTTGCCTGCGATCCTTCGCGGATTCAGCATGCCATCGCGGAGCTAAACGATCTCATGCCGTTTGTCCGCTCGCGGCGCGTCCAGCAGCATGCCCGGGCAACACTTGCGCAACTCGACGAACAAACCGCCAGCGCCGCAATCAAAAGCCACGCCACTCTCGTCCTGGCAAGCCTCGGAGGCGAAGAGCAGCCCAGCCACACTTCCGTCCCGGGAATCGCTGCCGCTATCCGGTAACGATCAAATTCGTTCACGCTCGCGGTTCTGTATCAAGACTCTGGGAGGGCTTGCGATTCTGGATTCAAACGCCAGACGAACGCCTATCGGCAGTTTGCTCACGATAGCGTTCACAAGCTGGTAACGCCATCCCGGAATCACGATCAGCTTGCGGCGCCGCAAGCCGTCCAGCGAGGCGCTCACCACTTCTTCAGCGCTCAGCCAAAAGCTGCGCGGCGCCCCCGAACCTTCCCTCACCCCCAGCTTGCCGTGAAACTCCGAATAGGTAAAGCCGGGACAAAGCGCCTGCACAACGATGTGGGCATGCGCGGCGCGCAGTTCGAGATACAAGCCCTCGGTGAAGGCCGTCATCCAACTCTTGGTCGCCGCGTAACTCACGGCGTTGGGGCCGCGCACTAATGCCGCCATCGAAGCGACGTTGACGATAGCGCCGTAATCCCGCGGAACCATGTTGCGCAGCGCGGCGTGAGTGAGGCGCAAAGTGGCGGTTACGTGCAGCCGGTGCATTTGCTCCTGCGTCTCGATGGGAGCCTCCCAGAACCGGCCTCGGATGCCGAAACCGGCATTGTTCACGAGCAGGGCGAGACGTGACTCGCCGGCGATGTGTTCGGCCGCGCGCGCAAGTCCGCTTTCTTCGCTGAGGTCGGCCGCGAGGACCTCGACGCCGGCCTGATGTTCGCGCGAGAATCTTTGGGCAAGCTCATCGAGCCGCTCTTTCCTCCGCGCGATCAGGAGCAGATCGTGCTCGGGCGCAAGCTGGCGAGCGAATTCGGCACCGATCCCGCTCGAAGCGCCCGTGATGGCAACTACAGTTCTTGACAAGGTTCCTCCCAAATTACCGGCTCCCGTTCTGCTCTGCCAACGAGACCTTCGGTTTGACAGCGCTGTACGGCCGCGTATCCGCCTGCTGCGAAAAGCTGGCGAACATCGGACGCGCGGCCGCGTCGAACTGCGTCATCGGCCGCAGACCGAGAATCATTTCCATCGTTCGCAGCACACTCATTTGGTTATATCTGGTCGAATCGACGACACCGCGGTGCGTGTAAGGCGAAATGACCGAGGCCGGTGCGCGGTGCGAGTCCACGTGATCGGCACCGTCCGACGAATTGTCCTCCACGATGAAAATCGCCGTGGAGGGCCATAGGCTGGAGTGCGAAACCGCATCGACGACCATGCCCGTTGCGTAATCATTTTGGGCTACATAAGCCGAGGGGGTCAATGCACCGCGGAGCGCGCCCAGTGTGTGGTCGTTGGCAAGCCGCACCACCAGCAGGCGCGGCGCATTACCCGAGGCGGCAAACCGCTTCCATTCGCGAATGAACTCCTTGGCGCGATCGACATCGGAATATTCGGGATCGAAGCCGCGAAAATTCAGATCGACATCGCCCGCCAGCGCGGGATCGTTGACATGAGCAATCTGGCGCGCGCCCTTTACCGACGAAAAAGGAAGATTGGTGACCCACTCGCCGTAATCGCGCACCGAAATGCCGGCCTGGAGGGCGTTATCCCAGATATAGCCCGCCGCAGGCGTGTTGGCCGGTTCGTCGCCTTCGAAGTCGTAAACCTTGCTGCGATGGCCCCAGACGTTCGGCCATAGCTTTTCGGTGTAATCGGGCGCGATAGCGGCCGAGGCCCAGTTCTGCCCGTCCGCGGCGGAGTCGGAGTTTTCGTAGAAATTGTCGTAATCGACAAATTCGCGCGCCAGCCGGTGCAGATTGGTCGTCACGCTCGCGCCAAAAAGCGCAAGCGATTTGTCGCCGTTGCCTTCGCCCAGATCGCCGAGCACCTGATCGTAAGTGCGGCCGCTCTTGATCACGTAAATCACGTGCTGAATCGGCGAGGCGTGGCCTTCGTTCCGGGAGAAGAAAGCGTCGCGAGCGTTGGGAGGGCCGTAAGCCTTGTCGGCCTGGTAAGGCGAATCGACGAGCACGGTCTTGGTGAACTCGACGAGCTGGTTATCGTCGGGCGCCGCCAGAAAGGCAACGGTCCCTTGCTGCATGCTCGGTGTATATTGCATGTCCGCGGCGTTAGGAATGCCTGCGCGTATCGGCGCGAGCGTCTGGTTTGGACTGGGGCCTTTTGGATTGGGGAAGCTGCGCAGCCCTTTCCCGTTGAGTATGGCGATCTCTCCATCCGGAAGCACACGAACCGCGGTGGGATACCAACCGGTGGGAATGAGCCCCACAACGTGCGAACCGGGGCCGGCGATATTCACCACCGCGATGGCATTGGAACCCGAGCAGGCAACGTACAGCCGCTCATGATTGGGGCTGATTGCCAACGAGGATGGCGTCATGCCCAGCGCATGCAGCATCGCCGCCGAAACGCTGATCGGTTCGAGCATCGCCAGGCGATGATCTCCGGTTACGCCGAACGAATAAACATTGTTGGTGTTGGAGGCGGCGACGAACAGGCGCGCGGTGTAACGCGAACCCGCCGATTGCTCGTTGGGTGGAGGCGGCGGCGGTTCGTTCAGCCAAAGCATCGCCGTGGGATGCGCCCCCACGCGCGTGCGCGACAGTTCTCTTCCGTTGCTGGTATCGTATTCGTAAATCGAACCGTCCGCCCAGCACGTCACAAAAATTTGTCCGCCGCCGGGCGCCACCAGGATCTGATACGGTCTGCGGCCCGATTTCCATTGGCCGAGCAGTTTGCCCGAGTGCAGATCGATCACGGAGATTTTATTGCCGTAAAGATCGGCCGCATACAGATAGCGGCCGCTCGGCGAAAGCGCGACATCTCCGATGAACGACGCGCCTTTCTTATTCAGATCCGGGACCGCGACCAATGCGCGCGTGCGTGCGAGCGCCCCGGTTGCGGGATTGAGCGAAAGCTCGTAGACCATGCCCGTGCTTCCGCCGCCAACATAAACGCGATGGGAACCCGGCGCAACGACCAGCCCCAGCCAGGCGTCGGGCAACCCCGTGCGCCCCACTTCGCGTTTGTTCGCGATATCGATTACCTCGATGCTGGGCGGATTGTAGCCGCCGTTGAGCACCAGCAGATATTTGCCGTTGCTCGAAACCGCTTCGCTCATGGGAAACGTGCCTGCCGCAACCTGCTGTCCGGCGGGATCGAGCTTCCAGCCGCTGGGGAGCAAAGTTTGCGCAACCAGAGTGGCCGAGGCAAATAGAAAAACCAGGAATTTCATTCGCTGAACCTGTGCGCGATCGGAAAGCGGCGCCCCACGCCAAAAGCCTTCGGCGTAATGCGAAGGCCGGGCGCGGCCTGCTGGCGTTTGTACTCGTTGCGGTCCACTTTGCGAATGATGTCGCGGACCAGCTCGATCGGCAGATGCTCTTTCGCCGCGATTTCGGCGGCCGATTCGTAGCGCTCCACATAACCCGCAAGAATCGCGTCGAGCACCGGATATTCGGGCAGGCTGTCGGTATCTTTCTGGTCCGGGCGCAGTTCGGCGGAGGGCGCTTTGCGAAATGTATTTTCGGGAATCGGCGGAGCGAAGCCGCGCCTAGCGTAGCGCTCGTTGGCGATGCGCGCCAGCCGGTACACCATCGTCTTCGGAACATCGCTGATGACCGCAAGCCCGCCGCACATATCGCCGTACAACGTGCAATAGCCGACCGCGATTTCGCTCTTGTTGCCGGTGGTCAGCACAAGCGAGCCGAACTTGTTCGAGAGCGACATCAGGATCAGCCCGCGCAGTCGCGATTGCACGTTTTCTTCAGTGGTGTCGGGTTGGAATCCGGCAAATAGAGGCGATAACGTGTGCAGCACAGCCTGGTACCCGTCCTGGATCGATAGCACTTCAAAGCGGATGCCGAGGTTGTGCGCGAGCTCGCGAGCGTCGTCCAGGCTGTGCGCGGAAGAATAAGGGCCGGGCATGCCCACGCCGATGACATTTTCCATGCCCACCGCTTCGGCCGCGATGGCCGCAACCAGAGCCGAATCGATGCCGCCGCTCAAGGCCACCAGCACGCTGCGGAACCCACATTTGCGGATGTAATCGCTGGTGCCGAGAACCAAGGCTTCAAACGCCGCCTCGTCGCCGGAAAGATCATTGGCGTGATTGTCGCCCACGCCGGTTGCGGTGTCGAACAGAACCAGGTCTTCTGCAAACGATTTAGCTTTTGCCGCCAGTTTGCCCTCGGCAGTCATGGCGAAACTGGAGCCGTCGAAAATCAACTGATCGTTTCCCCCCACCATCTGCACATAGACGAGGGGCAGGTGAAAGCGTTGCGCCGCGGCCTCGAAGATCGCTTCTCTCTGGCTGCGCTTGCCGATATTCCAAGGCGAGGCGTTGATGGAGACGATCAGTTCGGCGCCTTGTGCCACCAGTTCTTCCACCGGGTCACGCGTATAGCGGCGGCGCTCCCAGAATTGCTTGTCGTTCCAGGCGTCCTCGCAGATCGCAATGGCTGTCTTGACGCCGTGAATGCTGCGCAAGTGTTGGCAGCTTGCGGGCTGAAAATAACGGGCTTCGTCGAAAACGTCGTAGGTCGGCAGCAGCATCTTGCACTGCTTGAAAACGATGCGCCCGTGCTCGATGAGCGCGGCGGCATTTTGCGCATGAATGGGCGCATCTTTCGGCGACCGCGCGACGTAGCCGACTATCAAACTAACATCGAGCTGTGCGGAAGCAGCCGCGATGCTGTCGAGCGCTTCGGCGGTGCGTTCGAGAAATGAACTCTTTTCCACCAGATCGCGCGGCGGATACCCGGTCAGCGCTAGTTCGGGAAAAACGGCCAGCTCCGCACCTTGCTCCTGCGCGCGCCGCGCAAATTCGAGAATCTTGGCTGCGTTCGCCGCCAAATCGCCAACCGTGTTGTTGATCTGAGCCAGCGCAATCCGCATGGAACTCTTATTGTAGTGGGCAGTAGACAAAAAATAAGGGGTGAGCCATCTCGCTGCTCACCCCATAACGTAGAAGAAGGAAAGAAAATGAAAAACTAGAAATGGATCGTCTGTGCGCCTCCTTTCGGTTGGGTTTTGGATCGTCTCCACTTGCCGAGCATCACAAAACCGAGCGCTGGGCCGTACCATCGTCCGATGGTCGCCACGTGGCATTCATGAATCACATCGTCGCCAGCAACGCCTGGATCATCGCTCGGCGTTGAAGCAAAGCGCGGTTAGGGCAAGACCCCAGCTACGGCAAGACAATGATCAGCTCAAGCTGCGGATTGGGGAAGTCGGCGGGAACCCACGCGGCGAAGGTGCGTGAGCGGACGATCGCTTCCCAGGGTGCGCCACTTTGATTCAGGCTGAAGTATTGATAATTCAGCTTCACCGGAATGGCGTTCGGGGGAATCGCCATATGGCGCATGGCGAGGCCGGGCAAGGCGTGGCTCACCAGGTGCTCGACGTGATTGGTGGAACAAACTGCGACCAGCTTGGGCGCTTTCTTGATCAGCTCAGCTTCGGGCATTTCCGCCCGCAGCGCCAAATAGAACTTAGTATTTTGCAGATACTTGTCGTCCTCAATCGGCGTCGCGTAGATGGACGGCTGAGTCTGTTTGAGGGGCAGGGCGACAAAATTGCTCGGAATGACGGTTTCGAGGAGATAGCGCAATTTGTCATCCAGGTCGCGCAGGCAGGCGCCCAGATCGCGATGGTCGTAGAGCGGAAGATCGCGGGGAAAAATTTTGGTCGAAAAGGTGGTCAGCGAGCCGGCAAGCGCATTCATGGCACGGAACAAAATCTCCGGATGGCCGCGGCGCACTTCAAAGAGATGGCGCAACTGTGGCAGCGCCGTATTCACTGTATACAGCAGCCAAAAGCTGGCGATATCGGAGGCGGTGAATTCCGCGAGCGCCTGATTTTTTTGCCGCCGCATGCCGGAGAGCGCGGCGCTCTTGGCGGTGAGGATTTCCATTAGCCGCCGCAGCATCGACATCAGGTACTCGCTGGCCTGGATGTCGAGCAGAGGCGGCACGAAGGAGGGATCGAGTTCGAGGATTCCGTTATCGGCCCGCGTGACGCGCGCCACTTTGATCGCGGGAGTGCCCTCGCGCGCTTCGCTATCCACGAGCAGGCGGAAATTTTTTCGTGCCACCTGGACCGGACGCTCGACCTGCGAAGCGTTTTCGTCGCGCAATAGCGCGATTTCCGCCAGATAGCGCGTATCGGCGTCGCCGCTGGCGGAACTCGCTACATTGATGCTTCCGCTGCGCCAGGCGGGCACGGCTAAATGCACGTCGATGGTGTCGCGCGTGGGCTCGAAATAGGAGGCGAGCGGCTTGGGCGGCGGCGGCGGATCGCTCGCGGGGATATCGAAAATGAGGCCGTCGGGAAAAATACCCGAAGCGCTGTCCATTTTGAGGTTGCCCCCGGCCAGCGCCTCGCGGTCGATGGTCAGTTCGCGAAAGCCCCAGGGGAAAAAGCTGAGCGCGTCGGTCCGGAACTGAAGGATGTCTTCGTGAAAGATGTCCTGGGCCTGCAGATGCTGGGGCGAAAGGAAGGTTCCCTTGGCCCAGATGACGGGTTGCAGTCGTCGCATGTTGGCTTGGAAGAGCTATCTATATAGTGTCATGCTTCCGAGCCTGTCCGCTGTGGTGATTCTTGCGGGATTGGGTACAACGTTCTTGCGAATGTGGTAAAAACTGCGCTGCGGTGCTCGATGCTCCGCCGCAAACTATTGAAATTGCAAAGCCTATTGTTTGGCACGCAGGATGCAAAAGAAACAGACGTTAATGATGAATTCAAGCTCAGGGAATTATGGTTGCTCCACATCCGAATCCCCCAGCACCAAGACACACCAAAAGTTATCTCTTCAACAACCCAACTATTAGCCCACCCGACCTAGAGTTCCCTGAGCAAATTCACCCTGAAAAGCCCGGCAATTCGCCGGCTTTTTCTTTTGAGGGGCGCCTTCGTATATTGAAATGTGATGGAATTGCGGCTGCTTCCGTTGATATCGAGCGCCACCGAAATCGTGCACGCTTTGGGAATGGGACGTTTTCAGGTGGGCCGGTCGCACGAATGCGATTACCCGCCGGAGGTTTCACGCCTCCCTGTGTGCACCTGGCCCAATATCGCAGTGGACGGACCGAGCGCCGAGATCGACAGATTGGTCAAAGAGCGCGCCGCCGCGGCTGCGAGCATTTACGAAATGAATACTGAGCTGGTCCGCGAGCTTCGTCCCACCCACATCTTCACGCAGACGCAATGCAAGGTATGCGCTGTGAGCCTCGACGATGTGGAGCGGGCCATGCGCGCGGGTCTCAGTGCCGATGTACGCGTTGTGGCGCTCGAGCCTTATGCGCTGGGCGATCTTTGGCGCGACATACGGAGGGTGGCGGAAGCATGCGGCCGCGCGGCGCAGGGCGAGTCGGTGGCTGCGTCGCTGCAAACGCGAATGGCGGCGATCGCCGCGCGCGTGGCTTCCGCGAAATCGAAGCCGAGACTCGCGGCTCTGGAATGGATCGATCCGCTGATGGCCGCCGGGAACTGGGTTCCCGAACTAATCGAAATGGCCGGCGGCGAAAATCTCTTCGGTGTGGCGGGCGAGCATGCGCCTTGGGTGTCTTGGGAGCAAATACTCGCAGCCGATCCGGATGCGATCATCGCGATGCCCTGCGGCTTCGACCTAAAGCGCAGCGCGGCCGATGCGCGCCTGCTGGCAAACCGCACCGGTTGGAAAGGTGCGATCTACGCTTGCGATGGGAATCAATATTTCAACCGCCCCGGCCCGAGGCTGGTGGAATCGCTCGAGATCATGGCCGAAATGCTGCACCCGGAGATACTAGAACCGCGGTTCGAAAATGGCGGCTGGGTGCGCGTGCTGGAGGGCGGGCTTTAGCCCCCGCTCGGCGGCACCTTGGGGCAGAGCAGCGGAGCTGAAGCTCCGCGCGGGCTAAAGCCCGCCCTCCAAACGTTACAGGATATTCGCCGTTTCGATATAGTCCAGCTTGGGGAAGTTTGCTTTCAGATACTGATTACCTTCAATAGCGATTTGGTGCTGGTTGGGGCCGTTGCCGCTCGGAGGGGCGTCGCCGTAGCCGGCGTAGAGGTCCTGGATCACATCCATGCCCTGCACCACCTCGCCGAAAGGCGTGAAGCCTTGCGGATCGAGCAGCGCGCTGTTGTCGCGCAGATTAATGAACACCTGCGTGGTGCGCGAATCGGGCTGCCGCAGTTTGGCGAATACGATGGTGCCGGCTTTGTTGCTCACCTTCGGCGGATCGTCCCGGATCGAAATCCCGCTCCAGCGCTGGTTCACCTTGGGATCGCCGTTGACGCCCCACTGCACTACGAAACCGGGCACAACGCGGAAGAAGGCATCGCCGTTATAAAAGCGCGCTTTCGCCAGCTCATAAAAATGATCCGCGCCGCGCGGCGACCAATCGCGGCGCACGAGAAGAATCACGCTGCCTTTGGTCGTCTTGAGCTGGACGCGATAAGTGGCGGGCGCGGCGCCCGTTTCGACGGTATTCCTGCGCGAGCAGCCAGTTGCCAGCGCCAAAGCCGAGGCAAGAAACGCGCGCCGCTTCATTTCGCGTCTCTCCAATTCGGCCCGGCTCCGGTCTCGGCAATGAGCGGGACCGATAGTTCGTAAACCGTTTCCATTTCGTGCTTCACCAATTGCATCAAATCTTCCCGTTCGGCAGGAGGCGCCTCGAAAACCAGCTCGTCGTGAACTTGCAGCAGCATGCGCGATTGCATGCGGCGTTCCTCAAGCAGCCGCGCGATGCGGATCATGGCGAGCTTAATGAGGTCGGCCGCCGTGCCTTGGAGCGGTGTGTTTACCGCGGTGCGCTCGGCGAAATTGCGCGCCGCAGGATTGCGGCTCTGCATGTCGGGTATGGGACGTCTGCGCCCGAGCAGCGTTTTCGCGACACCGGTTTGCCGCACCTCGGCGATCGTGCGGTCGATAAATTCGCGCACGCCCGGATAGCGCTCGAAATACCGGCGGATGTAGAGTTCCGCTTCCTTACGGTCGATGCAAAGCGCCTGAGCGAGCCCGAACGGCGTCTGTCCATACACGATGCCGAAATTCACCGCCTTGGCGGAACGGCGCATCTCCGGCGTCACCATCGCCGGGTTCACTTTAAAGACTTCGGCAGCCGTGCGCGTGTGGATATCTTCGTTGCGCAGGAATGAATCCATCAGCACGGGATCGCGCGACATGTGCGCCAGCAGCCGCAGTTCGATCTGCGAATAATCAGCCACGACCAGATCCCAGCCGGGTTCGGGCACAAACGCGGCGCGGATCTCACGCCCTTCTTCGGTGCGAATGGGAATGTTTTGCAGATTCGGATTCGACGAGGACAAGCGGCCCGTAGCGGCGCCGGTCTGATTGAACGTGGTGTGCAGACGCACGGTCTCCGGTCGTATGAGCCAGGGAAGCGCATCGATGTAGGTGCCTTTTAGCTTGGCGAGTTGGCGGTAATCGAGCACCAGCCGCGCAATGGGGTACCCAGGAGCAAGGCCCTCCAGCACATCGGCCGCGGTCGAGATGGTCTTCCCCTTGCCCCACTTAACAGGCGCGGGCAGATTCATCTCTTCGAACAATACTTTCCCGAGCTGCTGCGGCGAATTGATGTTAAACGTGCGCCCGGCGATGCCGTAAATCTGCTCCGCGATCGCTTCCAGCCGCTGTTGGAGCCGGATCGACAGCTCGGCCAACGCTTCGGTATCCACGCGAATCCCGGTAGATTCCATCCGCGCCAGCACGGGAGCAAGCGGCAGATCGATGTCGCGGTAAACACCGGCGAGTTCCTGTGCCTGCAATTCGGGCCGCAGGATTTCCATAAGCGCCAATGCCGCCTCGGCCTGCCGGTCCGCGGCCGGGTTGAGCTTTCGATTCAGATAACGTTCGGCCAGCGCCTCGGGCGAACAGGCCGCCGGATCGGCGCACAACAGAAAGGCGTAGAGCATCGCATCTTCGATGCCGGCGCCCGGGATGGCAGCAGGGTTGAGGCCCAGGGTTTCGGCGTTGCGGAGAAATGCTTTCGCGTCGTGAACCACTTTGACGACCGAATCCGAAAGCAGCAGCGGCCGAATATCGGAGAGCAAGTGCAGCGGGGCTGTCCGGCCCTGACCGGCGCGATAGGAGAGGCCGAAGAAGCCGTTTGTCAGATCCAGTGCGATCGCGAGCGGCGCGTCGGGCGGGCGCTCTTCGAGCCAGGCGGATAGTTCGCCGCCATTATCGAATGCGGCGTAATCACCTTTGCCGCTGTCGTCTTCCGGCGCGATGTCCTTGAGCAGGCTGAAGAACTCCAGTTCCCGATAAATCGCTTTCAACATCGCCATATCGGCCGGCTGCGCGCGCAGCGCATCCAGGCTCCATTCGACGGGCACCTCGGTATCGATGGTGGCCAAGCGCTTACTGAGCAATATTTGATCGCGGTTGGTTTGCAGGCTTTCGCGGTACATCTTACGTTCGACTTCGGCGGCGCGGTCGAGAGCCGCCTCCACCGAACCGAAGCGCGCAATCAGATCGCGCGCGCCCTTATCGCCGATGCCAGGCGCGCCGGGAATGTTGTCGATGGCGTCGCCTTTGAGCGCCAACAAATCAGCGACCTGCGACGGCTTCACGCCCATGAATTGTTCCACTTTCGCCGCATCGTACCACTCGTCGTCCTTCATCGGATTCAACATGAACACGCGCTCGTTGACCAACTGCAGCAGGTCCTTGTCGCTCGATACGATTGTGACTTCGAGGGGTTGGCCGTGATCGCGGCGCGCCATGGCGCCGATCACGTCGTCGGCTTCGTAGCGCGCGAACTGCAAAACCGGAATCCGCATGGCTTCAAGCAGCCGACGGATATACGGGATCTGCTCGCCCAGATCCTGCGGCATTTCGGTGCGGTTGGCTTTGTAGTCGGCGAAGGTTTCCGAGCGAAACGTCGGTTCGAGGCTCTCGAATACCGCGGCAATGTAATCGGGTTGGAAGCCGGCGATCAGCTTGCGCAGCATGTTATGGAAGATGTAAATCGCTTCCGTAGCCAAGCCGGTGCTGGTGCGCATGGGCGGGGCCTTGCTGCGCGCGCGCGCATGATAGGCGCGGAAAATGAAGCCGAAGGTGTCGATCAGAAACAGACGAGGAGCAGGCAATATTCTCTAGGATAGAAGGCGTGCATTTCCGTTATCCGATCTTTCTCGATCTCTCCGGCAAGCGCTGTCTAGTGACCGGCGAAGGAGGCGAGCTCGCCGGCAAGGTGCGGGAGCTTCTCACTTCCGGCGCGGAGGTTTTATACGCGAACCCGCGCGCCGAGGAGGTCATCGCCGATCTGGCAAAACAAGGCGCCATTCGGTGGCACGCCCGCGCCTTCGCGGCTTCGGATCTGGACGGTTGCTTTCTGGTGCTCTCGGCGCTGCGGGATAACGCCGAGTTGTTCCGGCTGGCGGAACAGCGAAACGTGCTGTGCAACGCGGCGGACGATCCGGACCATTCCCGGTTTATTTTCGGAAGCGTACACCGGCAGGGCGACTTCACCATAGCTGCCTCGACCAACGGAGCGGCGCCGGCGCTGGCGGTACGGACTAAGCAGCGGTTGCAGCAGGAAATCGGACCGGAATACGCGGTTTTTGTCGATATGTTGAAGCAAGTGCGGGGGGAAATCAAACAGCGGATTCCGGATTTTGCCGCGCGCCGCGAGCTGTGGTATCGGATGGTCGATTCGGCCGCGCTCGAGAAAATCCGCGCGGGAAACCCCCAGGGCGCCCGCGAGCAAATTCGAGAATTGATTGAGAGCGCCGCCAAACCGAATCCCGCCATGCTTTAAACTGAAGGTTGCGATTGGTCACCGCTTGACTTCACCAACCGTTCTGGACGCGCCTCCGCAGAGTCAAGGCGGGGCTGGTCGTTCTTTCCTACTCGTCTTCGCGTGCACGCTTATCGGCGCGCTCGCCCAAATCTTGATTAAACAAGGAACCGCCGGGCTTGGCCCTGCTGCCTCTCATATTTCACTGATCAAAGTGGTCAAAGATCCCGCCTTGTTCTGGCTCTTTTCGCTGGGAATCCTGACCAACGTGAGGCTGTTCTGCGGCTATTGCATGTTGGGAGTGATGACGCTGCTGATGGCAATGGCATTGAAGGGCCGCGAGCTTTCGCGTCTATTCCCCATCATCGCCCTTACTTATGTCTGGGTAACCATTCTCTCCATCGCCGTGCTCGGCGAACACCTCAACTTCTTCCGCAGCCTGGGAATCATATTCATCGTTGGTGGTGTCTCCATCCTGGGCCTGAAGAAGTAAGTACCCGCCATGCATTCCGCCGTTACCACGCCGCTCAGCTCCATCATTCTGGTGCTCTTTGGCGCCTTTGTCGGTTCTTTCGGCGCGGTGTTTCTTAAGGTTGGTGCCGAGTACATGAGAGGCAGTCTCGCACGCGTCTTCCTGAACTACTGGCTTGGCCTTGGCGTCGTGCTTTACCTGCTCTCCTCAGTTTTCTACATGATGGGCGTGGCGCAGGGCGAGCTGACAGTGCTCTATCCCATGGTTTCGATCGGCTACGTCTGGACGATTCTGTGGGCGCGCATCTTCTTCAAGGAACCGTTTACGATGGCCAAAATCGGCGGTCTCGCCATGATCATCGTCGGCGTGGCACTGATCAACTTGGGCAAAGCCTAGCCAGGCTAGCGGAGCACATAAGCGCGCCAGATTTGCACGAACTTCTTCAACGCTTCCGGCCGTCGCCTGCGCGCGATCATTTCGGCAATGGCTGCGGCGGTCCAGACAAAGAAGGCATAAGCAATCCAGTCGGCGGGCAAGGCGAATTGCGCAACAAAGAGCGCAAACATGGACGCCGCTTCCCACCAGGCAAGCTCCATGTTGGCCAGGAACACGACCGCGACCGAGCTCTGAGCAATGGTCAGCAGCAATTGCGCTTCCTGCTGCGGATCGAGCGGAATGGCCGAGAATCCACCCCGGCTCAGCGAGAAGACGACCGGAAGCATGGCCATGAGCAGCGTCCACTGATTGATGTTGCTGGAGGCGATGTTCATCAGCCCGACGGAGGCGCGCTCACTGTGCTTGGCGAAGTAAAAGGTCGAGACAATTTCGGGGAATTCGGAGATGAGCGGAGCAAGCCATTCGATGACCACGAATGTGGGAATGCCGACGGCGCCGGCCAAAGCCATCAAACTGCCGAGAAAGGGCGCGGCGGTGAAATAAATAAGCACGCCGCCCGCCGCGAAGCAAGCAGTAATTCCGGCGATGCGGCGGCGCCGCGGGGCCAGCACGATGTGCCGCGGCACGGCGTCCAATTCTTCAACCGCCTCGCGCTCCTGCGCGGGAAGCCTCGTGAGGAACCATAGGTAGCCCGCATACAAGGCCACCAGAATGACGGCATCGTATACCTCCAGGCTGTCCTTCGCCCAAATCACGAACCCATAAATGATGGGTGCGATGAGGCCAATCACTTCGGCGCTCTGCTGCGGGTCGAGAGCGATTTTGCGCATCGGCTGCCGGGTGCGCCGGCGATGCACGAAGGCTGCCGTCACGTAGATCATGGGCCAGGCAAAGCCGATGAGCAGACGGATGGCACCGGTAAGATTCGCGATCAGCAGGGTGGTTTCCTGATGCCAGGCCAGCACCGCTTCCACGGCGAATTCGGGAAGCGTCTGCATCCAGGCCAGAATGGCGAGGGCGAATCCTTGGGCGACGAAGAACTGCGCCGATTCGGCGCCCCAGGTCATCAGGACCGCCGCGAACAGCATGCAGGGCGCGGTCCAGGCGGCAGCCCACGGACTCGAACCGGCCAGAGGCACGGCGAATAACAGAAGCGCAAATCCCGCCGAGCGGAATTGAGTTTGATTGGAGCTATACAAACGAAATTTCCGGATCGCGATCGGAGTGCACGCGCTTGAGGATCGAATGCTTTTCGAAGGCTGCGGATTTGGCCGGGAAATCCGTTCGATAATGTCCGCCCCGGCTCTCTTTGCGATGAAGGGCGGCGAAAGCGATGAGCAGCGAAACCTGGCGCATGTTTCGCAGTTCGAATGCGGCAAGCGAGGGAGACATCTCGCTGCACGGCCGCAAACGCAGGTCCGCATATGCCGTCTCCAATGCGGCGCCGCTGCGCAAGATGCCGCAAGAGTTCCAAGTGATGCTGCGCAATTCCTGCTGGGAGATCGACGGGAAGCAAGGCTGGGGGACCGTCGCTTCCGAGCGGGAGAAGAGCGGCGCGGCCGAACGCATGGATGTTCCCGCCCGGGCGCCAAAGACAACGCCTTCGAGAAGCGAATTACTCGCCAGACGGTTCGCGCCGTGAACGCCGGTGCAGGCCGCTTCGCCAGCCGCATAAAGCCGGGGGATGGTGGTGCGGCCCCAAAGATCGGTTCGGATTCCGCCCATGGCATAGTGTGCGGCCGGGCGCACTGGCGCCGGGTTGGTTTCCAGATCGACGCCGTATCGGAGGCAGGTCTCGTAGATGCGTGGAAACCGTTGGCGGACGAATCCCGGTGCGAGATGGGTTAAATCGAGAAAAACCGCCGCATCGCCGCTGGCGCGCAATTCCATTACGATGGAGCGGGAGACTACATCGCGCGGTGCGAGTTCTTTGAGCGGATGGTAGCGCTCCATGAAACGCTCGCCTTGTGCATTGCGCAGATAGCCGCCTTCGCCACGCAGCGCTTCGCTCAACAGAAAGCGCGGAGCGGAGGGAAGATAGAGCGCGGTGGGATGAAACTGAACGAATTCGATATCCTGGACGGCGGCGCCGGCCCGGTAGCCGCACGCGACCCCGTCTCCGGTGGCGACGTCCGGGTTGGTGGTGTTTTCAAAAACGTGCCCGAGGCCGCCAGTGGCAAGCAGGACGGCGCGCGCTTCGATCAGCACCGAGCGCCGCGCCGCGTCTTCGAAGGCGGCCACTCCAGTCACTTCGCCATCTTGCACCAGCAGATCCGTAACCGCGGAGAAGGTGCGAAAGGAGATGCGATCCGATAAGCCGGCGCGCTGGGCAAGCGTGCGCACAATCTCGCGCCCGGTCGAATCGCCGTGCGCGTGCAGGACGCGATTCCGGCTGTGAGCGCCTTCGCGCGTAAACGCAAGCTTGTTGCCGGCGCGGTCGAAAGCGGTGCCCCATTCGATCAATTGCTCGATGGCGGCCGGGCCTTCTTCGACTAGCGTGTGTACGGCTTCGGAATTACAGAGACCATCGCCGGCAACCAGAGTGTCCTGCTCGTGCAACCGGACTTCGTCGTCATCGCTCAGCGCGACCGCGATGCCGCCCTGCGCGTATTCGGACGATGATTCGCGCAAGCTGCCTTTGGCAATGACGAGCACTTCTCCGGCGGAGGCGAGTTCAATCGCGGCACGCAATCCCGCAATCCCGGCTCCTACGACAACAAAATCGGTGCGGATGCGTTCTGGAGCGGCGATGACTTCTTTATCCTAGCGCACGTCTTTACGGCGATTTAGCAGCAGCCCCGCTCCGAGAAATGCAGCAAAAAGCATGCCCGAAGGTGGAAGGCTCGGGAACGGTCGACACACCCGGACCGGCGATCGTGAAGCTGCTGTCGTCGGTAAGGGCATCGTTATCGGTACCCTGGTTGCGCAGGAATTCCATCTACTAGAACCGTAGCTTCCATGGGTAAGAACCATGAGCGTGCGGCAGCGGCGTATGATCCGGATCGGCGCGCCGACCCCTCCGTTACACTCGGGGTTCTGTAGCGCGCCTATGCTCGGCGCGCTTACATGGTACAAGAAAATCACATGCCCGGCTTTGAGGTGAAGACTGCCGATTACACGTACTCCGCCATTGTGGAGCGCGGCATTTTGCGGCGAATCGGCGAGTTTGTTCCGCCGCGCGCCGGAAACATTTTCGTGCTGACGACCGAAGATGTCTGGCGGCTGCACGGCTGGAATTCGGATGCTCGCATCCTTTTTTTCCCCGGCGGGGAAGCAAACAAGCGCCTCGCAGTGCTGGAGCGGCTTGCGGAAGAGATGCTTGCGGCCGGCGCCGACCGGACCAGCATCCTGATCGCGTTCGGCGGCGGGATCGTCAACGATGTCGGCGGATTTCTGGCGGCCATTTTCATGCGCGGCCTCCCGGTGCTGCAAGTTCCGACGACGCTGCTCGCGCAGGTCGATGCGGCTATCGGCGGCAAAACAGGAGTGAATCTCGCCAGCGGGAAAAACCTGATCGGCAGCTTCCATCAGCCGCTCGCTGTGCTGATCGATCCCGATGTGCTCGCGACGCTTCCTGCGCGCGAATATCATGCCGGTCTGTTCGAAGTCATCAAAGCCGGCGTGATCCGCGACCTCGCGTTATTTGACCTGCTCGACCGGCAGGCGGACGAAGTGCTCGCGATGAAGCCGCGGGTGGTGGACGAGTTGATCGGGGCTTCGGTGCGCATCAAAGCGGAAGTGGTTTCGGCCGACGAACGCGAAGGCGACTTGCGCCGGATCTTGAACTTTGGCCATACCATCGGCCATGCGATTGAAGCCGAAACCGGATACGTCCGCTTTCTGCACGGCGAAGCGGTCGCTTGGGGCATGCTGGCGACGGCGAGCATCGCGGAACTCACCGGTAAACTGACTTCGGAAGAGGCGGAACGGATCCGGCGCGTCATCTGCCGCTACGGGCCGCTGCCGCCGGCAAACGATTTGGATCCGGATCGCTTGATGGCCCGCTTCGCCAGCGACAAGAAAACGCTCCAGGGCAAGGTGCATTTCGTGCTCCCCACTCGTATCGGCGAAGTCGAGATTGTTTCGGGCATCGATCCGGCGCTGGTCCGCCGTGCAATTATCGATTCGCTGCGAGGATCGCCGTGACTGGAACCACGCCGCCCGGCACTTCGAATCCATGGCAGGCGGCGCGCTGGGTGCAACAGATGTTTGGCGCCGTCGCGCCAAAATATGACCTGCTGAATCACCTGCTTTCGTTCAACGTCGACCGGAACTGGCGGAAGCGGCTGAAGCTGCATCTCCGTCCGGTACTCGAGCGACAGGATGCGTGCGTTGTCGATTTATGCTGCGGTACCGGCGACGTCCTGCTAGCGTTGCGGGCCGAAGCTTCGGCGCAGATTTTCGGGGCCGATTTCTGCCATCCGATGCTGACCGCCGCGCAAGCCAAAGGCGTGCACCGTCTGATCGAATGCGATGCTCTGGAACTGCCGCTGGCGGACAATTCCGCCGACGCGCTCACGATTGCGTTCGGATTCCGCAACCTAGCCGATTATGAAGCCGGTTTGCGGGAATTCCGCCGCCTGTTGAAGCCCGGCGGCATGCTAGCGATTCTCGAGTTTTCCCATCCGCGAGGGCGGCTGCTGCGGAGCGCATTCGGGTTTTATTCGAACCTGCTGCTTCCCGCAATCGGCGCAGCGGTTTCGGGTTCGTCGGAGGCTTACCGGTACTTGCCGGAATCGGTACGCAAGTTTCCCCGGGCCGAAAAGTTGGCGGAGATGATGGCTGTGGCAGGATTCGAGAGCGTCTCGTTCGAATTGCTCACCGGCGGGATAGCGGCGCTACATGTCGGCAGTAAGCGACCGGTAGGAGAGGACGCTGGGCGTGGATTTTAGCTGACGCTTGGGAAGAGCGAGCTGAAGCGCGCTCCAGCACGCTAAAGCCGCGCGCCACGCAATTTAGTCTCCTACTTCGCCGGCGGCAGCGGATTGGGCAATGAAGAGTTGCGCGAAATTCTCCCCGAAAGCGCTTCGTCGAGGCTCACGTTGTTGTCCTGCAGCGTAGTGCCCAGCGTCTGGCTGAAAGCGACACTGGCGTTGCTATAGGCGACTTCGGCGGCGATTTCGGCCGATTGCGCTGTGGCCAAAGTGCTCTCCTGCGTGACCACGAGGTAGGGCGTGGAAGCGCCGAGCGCAAACTTCTTCTGCTCGGCAGTGAGCAGTTGCTGATCCAGGATGCGGTTATGCACCGCCGCTTCATATTGCGCGCGCGCCTGCCGCAGCGCAGTGACCTGGTTGGAAACATCGACGGCAACCTGGTTCACGGCCTGGTGATACCGCAGTTCGGTCTGGCGCAGCGAAAGCTGGTCGATCGCGTAGTCGGCCTGTGCGGTCCGGTTGCGCAGCGCTTCATGGTAAAAAGCTCCTCCATCCTCGCTGGGGTAATTGCGGCGAAAGACCTGCGCGGTCGCGTTCCCAAGGCCGCCGACAAAGTACGGCTGTGCGGTAATCGTGCGAGCCGGCTGTTTCGGCGTAGCCGGAACCGTAGTGGTGATCGGAACGCCCGAGAGCCCTTGGTTGCTGGCATTGGCAATGGCAACGAGTTGGGGCAATACGCCATTGGCTGTTCCGAGCGCGGAGGTTTTTGCGTTCTCGACGCCCACTTTCTGGAGGATGATATCGCTGCGGTTGGCCATCGCCGTTGCAACCAATTGGTCCAGCGGAGGCAAATGGTCGGTTTTCGGGATGTGGATGGTGTCGAGCGGGATGATCTGGGCCGCCGCCAGTGCGGGGTCTGCCAGTCCGGTCCGGCTGATTGCATCCTTCAGCTGGTTCTCCTGCTGCTTCAGCGTGGTTTGCGAAACCACCAGCGCCTCCTGGCTCGAGGCCACCTGCGCTTCGGCGGTAGTGACGTCGAGCGGCGCCAGGGTTCCGATCTGGACCTGCCTCTTGTTATTGGCGTAGAAATCCTGCGCCACTTTCAGCGCGGTCTGTTTCGCGCGCACGTCTTCGTAATCGGCTACCAGTCCGTAATA
The DNA here is from genome assembly GCA_036379475.1 of Bryobacteraceae bacterium. Taxonomy (GTDB): domain Bacteria; phylum Acidobacteriota; class Terriglobia; order Bryobacterales; family Bryobacteraceae; genus Bog-105. The sequence continues at coordinate 71,511 of DASVGP010000117.1, forward strand.
GAGATCCAATACATTTGCAATGATGGGGATGATTGTGCTCTTAAACTGGTCCGGCGCCATCTCCAAAGTCCGCTCGTGTATGGTGATGTTGCGGGCGTTCATCGCGACGCCGAACGCTTGCAGAAGGTTCTGATTTACGGAGAGCGAAAGCACCGGCGAGACCGACGGATTGAGAAAGTTCGTTGTCGCATTTTGCTTGAGGTAGGATTCGTCGAAGCTGAGGCTGGCCTTGCCGCCTAACAGCCAACCCTGGCCAATCGAGCTGTCGTAAACGCGCGATTGGGAAACCAGGTTGTCAACGCCGGTGTTGGTGTAGTTGGATGTTGGGTTGGAGAGATGTGAAAAGTCCACGGACTGCTGAAACACCGGATCGAGGACCGGCGTGACGGGGCCGATTTGCGTAACGGTGGCATTGGCCGTGGAGCCTCGCTGGACTCCGCCGCCGTTGCTGAGGCCCGCAGCCGATTCGCTGCCTTGGACGCCCTGACCAGCCGCCACGGCGCCCACTTGCGCCGACCCGGAGGGAACGCCCGGCAAGCTGCCGCCGGCCTTATAGAGTTCCACGTTCCACTGGTCGAGGATCGGGGTGTAGCGGGCGACTTCGATATCAATGTTGTTCTCTATGGCGAGCGCGATCGCATCCTGCGCAGTCAGGTAAAGTTTCCCCGCCCGGATCAGCGAATCGAGGCGATTGCTGTTGGCCAAACGAATGGGCGGCGTGCTGACGGCCTGATAGGGGCGCAAAAAAATAGGCGCCTTCGGCCGCTCAGCCGCGATAGCTTGCTCGTGCTGGGCCCAAGTGAGCGGAGCGGCAAGGAAGCAGCAGAGGAGTAGAGCGAGGGCTTGTCTGCTGGCGGCTGCCAATGCCGAAACTGAGCCCCGAGCGTGAGCGAGGTTAGCCGCAGATTTCGAATCGGGGTCGCTTACGCTTCCGGCTCCGTTTCTAAATTTCCGGCCGCCTTCCCTCATTGCGCCTCCTTCGGCAACACGGCCGGCAAAACCGATGGCCGCGAAACGTGTCCGGTCAGCGCATCGTGCATCGAAATGTGATTCACGTCGAGCGTGGTTCCAAGCGCCTGCTGGAACGCGATCTGCGCGTGCGTGTAGTTGGCCAGAGCTTCTATTTCGGAGGTCTGCGCCGCCGCCAGATTTTGCTGGTCCGTGACCACCTGGAAAACGGTGCCTGCGCCCAAATTGAAGCGCTTCTTATCCGCATCGAGCGTCTGCTGCTGCAAAATACGGGCTTTCACCGCAGCGTCGTATTGGGCGCGCGCCTGCTGCACGCCCACGACGGCATTGCTCACGCCCACGCGCACCTGGTTCTCCGCTGCTTGCAATTGAAGCTGGCTCTGGCGCATTTGAAGAACACTGATGGCGTAATCGGCCTGCGCGGCGCGGTTGCGCAGCGGGATGCTCAGCGAGAAACCCGCCGAGTAAGTCGGGTAATTGCGCCGGAAAATCTGGCCGAGAAAGTTGCCATAGCCGCCCACGAGGAAAGGATCGGCATGGATGCCGGTAGCAGCATTGGCGGGATTCGACGCGCCGCTCAGAGCATTGTTGGTCAGGTCGACGAATGCTTGTAAGCTAGGCCGGAGCCCGCTCTTCACGCCCTTGAGATTGATTTTAAGGCTTTCCAAACCAAGCTTGTCCTGGGCAATCTCGACCCGCCGCGCCAGCGCTTCGTCGACCAACTCGTTCACCGGCTTCATGTGAGTCTCTTTCGGAATCGAAAACTGGTCGAGCGGGACGATGTCTACGTTCTTCAGCAGCGGGCTCATGATGCCGTTCTTGCTCAGCGCGTTCTTCAGCACTACTTCCTGCTGCGAGAGATTCGTCTGGGCCACCAGCAGATCCTGCTGTGCCGTATACACCTGAGCTTCGGCTCGAGTTACGTCAATCGGAGCCATGGTTCCGATCTGAACCTGCCGCTTGTTGTCGTTGTACAACTGCTGCGCTGTCTTCAGTTCGTCCTTCTTTGCGCTGACGTTTTCGTCGAAACTGATCAGATCCCAGTAAAGATTCAATACCGCAGATACAGTCGTAATCACCTGCTGCTTGAACTGCAGCATGGCGATTTTCTGCTGGTTCTTACCGACGTTGATCTCGCGATCGTTCACCGCACGGCCGAAGCCATTCAGCAGGCTCTGGGTGATATACAGGTCGAGCCCGCCCGAGTTGTAAGGATCCAGGAACGAGTTGGGACTGTTCACGCTTAAATGCTGGCTCGTATACGAAAGCTGCGCCATCATACCCCAATCGAAATTTTGTGAATACTGGGCCTGGTAGATCCGTGAGTCGGTGATAAGAGCCGTGGTGCCGGTAAGAAACGTATTGCTCTGGGGATTCGTGCGGTGGCCGAAATCGGCATAGAAAGAAAGCTGTGGATCGAAGCTGGGGACCGAGGGACCGAGATAGGTTACTACGCCTCCCGTACCGGTAGAGGTGGTGCTCACCGCGGTAGCCGCCGCCAGGTTGACGCCGGTCAGACTGACGCTTTGAGGCCCGGCGGCGACCGGCACGCCCAGGCTGCTCAGCAGCGGCCCGCCGCCTTCGGCACCTTTCGTATTCTCTTCCGCCAGCAGCGGACCGTAACGCTGAATTTCAATATCGAGATTGTTTTCGAGCGCCAGCGCGATAACGTCTTGCGCCGTCAGGTATAGATGGCCGGCGCGGATCAGCGAAGCCAGGCGGCTGGAGTTGTTCAGATTAGCCGGCGGAATATAAGTTTTCTGGTAGGGCCGCGTCAGCCAGCCCAGACCGCCTTTGGGCGGCTCGACGCGCACGGCGCTTTGACTGAAGCCGGTCGTCGCGAGCATCGACAGCGCGCACAACAGTGAACAAGGTATTTTCAAGAATTTCATCGAAGTCCGTTTCGAATTGCATCGACCCCGGCCGGATGCAATCGCGCGGCCAGCCGAACACGTTTAGCCAAACAGGGCCCGATGCCAATCACAACGCGATACACACGTGGCAGGTTCCCTGTTTCTTCACGCGATCTCTCATCGTAGCGCAGCAAGCGGCATACTCCCGTGTATCGAAAGGCGAAGTTAGGGCACGCTTGGGTCCAACCTGCCGCGCCGCGCTAAATCGCTGTATACAAATGCGATGGCCGGGTCCGCCAGGTTACCCGCTGCGCCGTTTTTGTCCGCTTTTGGGATTTGCCTGTTCCGGGTTCGGGATCTTGCGGGGTTTGGACACCCTATCCCCTCTTCACGAAGCTGATTTCTACAGACCTCTACGCCAGCCGACTTGGCGGTTCCGCGTTCTCGGCGCGGCCGGATGGCCAGATCGTGTTCTTAACCGGCGCAACGGCGTGCTCGATGGCCGCTAGCAGACCGGCGGGCAGATCGCAATCGAGCGTGCTGAGATTTGCCTCGACCTGGGCCCTAGTCGACATGCCGACTAGGGTGGAGGCCGCCTTGGGATAATTCAGGCTAAACCTCAGGGCTACGACAGGGGCGTCGAATCCCCAACTCCGGCATAGTTCTACGACGCGCGAACCCGCCGTCTTGACCTGCTGTGGAGCGGGATGCCAAGGCGGTGCGCCGCGTTCGGTGAGCACGCCCATATGCAGCGGCGAGGCGTTCATCAGGCCTATGCCTTTCGCCTCGGCGAGTGGGGCCAGCACTGCATCGAGGTCGTTCACCAACAAGTTGTAACGGCAGTAGGACAGGATGGTGTCGACTTTCTGCTGGTTTGCAATTTCGGCCAAAAGCGGAAGCGGGTACCCGGTGATGCCGATATAGCGCGCTTTTCCTTCCTTCTGGACCGTTCGCAGCGCCGGTATCGTTTCTTCTACAATTTGCCGGACATCTCCGAATTCAACGTCGTGCGCCTGCAACAGATCGACATAATCGGTGTGCAGCCTGGCCAGGGAGTTTTCAATGCTGGCCTTTACGCTGCGTGCGGAGAAGTCGAACGAGTCCTCTGCGTAGCGGCCGCACTTGGTGGCAAGGACTACCTTGTCACGGCGGCCCCGCAGCGCTTTTCCAAGACGCTTCTCAGCGAGCGTCAGTCCGTAAAACGGAGATACATCGAAGAGGTTGACCCCGGCATCGATGGCGGCACGAACGGCTTTCTCGCCTTCGGCGGGATCCGTGAGGTCAAAAACATCGCCCAGCGGCGATGCTCCGAAACCAATAATGGAGACAGACAGGCCAGTGCTTCCCAGCGTTCGATAAAGCATGCGATCCGATTCCTTAAGTTTAGAGTGGGAATACTAGTCAGTGAGAAGGCTTCGCTTCGAGGTTGCCTACGAGGGAACCGATTACAACGGGTGGCAGGTCCAGCCCGGATTACCGACCATCCAAGGCACGCTCGAACAGGCGATCGCCACGATTGAGAAGCGGCCAGTGCACGTGGCGGCCTCGGGCCGAACCGATGCCGGCGTGCACGCTTTGGCCCAGGTTGCCGCGGTGACGCTGGAGAATCCCATTCCGGCGGACAATTTCCGCCGTGCCGTGAATCGGCTGCTGCCGCCCTGCATTCGGATTAGCCGCGTGTGCGAGGTCGATCCCGCCTTTCATCCGCGCTTTGATGCGCGCCGCAAGACGTACGAATACCGCATCTTTCGCGGAGAAATCTGCCCGCCTTTCGACCGCCGCTTTGTGTATCACCACCCCTATCGGCTCGACGAAGCAGCCATGGTCGCCTCAGCGCCGCTGTTCGAAGGCGAGCACGATTTCACCGGCTTTGCCGCTTCCGACGAGAAAGACGCCCTCGGCCGCTCCAAAGTGCGCACGATCTTCCGCTCCGCTCTGGCGCGCGGGGAAACCATGCTCCTCTATTCAGTGACCGGCTCGGGCTTTCTCAAGCACATGGTGCGGAACATGGTGGGCGCGCTGCTCGAAATTGGTAAGGGAAATTTGAACGAAAGCGATCTCCTCCGCCGCCTGGAACCGGGTTTGTGTTGCAAGCCCGGCCCGTCGGCGCCCGCGAGCGGCCTGTTTCTCGTTTCAGTCGAATACGATGAATAGGAGTCGTCACTTCGCTTGTTTCGCAAAATTCTGATCGCCAACCGCGGTGAGATCGCTGTTCGCATCGTGCGTGCGCTGCGTGAGATGAATATTCTCAGCGTCGCTGTGTTCTCCGAAGTGGATCGCGGCGCTCTGCATGTGCAGATGGCAGACGAGGCCGTCTGCGTTGGCCCCGCGCCATCGTTGGAGAGCTATTTGGCGGCCAATGGCATAGTCGACGCTGCGCTGCGCACGGGCGCAGAAGCCATTCATCCCGGCTATGGCTTCTTGAGCGAGAATGCCGCGTTCGCAAAATCCTGCAGCGAAGCGGGGATCCGGTTTATCGGGCCATCCTGGCAAGCTATCGAGCAGATGGGATCGAAGACTGCCGCCCGCAGGCTGGCTGTTGCGGCCGGCGCGCCCGTCGTCCCCGGAACCAAGCCGGGCGAAGATGTGCGAACTGCTGCGGCCCGCATCGGCTATCCCGTTCTTTTAAAGGCTGCTGCCGGAGGAGGTGGGAAAGGCATGCGCCGCGTGGATTCCGAGCGTGAATTGCAGTCCGCCATGGAAGCGGCTTCGAGCGAAGCCGAACGCGCCTTCGGAAGCGGCGAGGTCTACGTCGAAAAATTGATTGAGCGGCCGCGGCATATCGAAGTTCAGGTGCTCGGCGATGAACACGGGCATCTGATCCATCTCGGCGAGCGAGAATGCTCGCTGCAACGGCGGCACCAAAAAGTAGTGGAAGAATGTCCTTCGCCGCTGGTCCTGAAACATCCCGAATTGCGCGCTCAAATCGGCGAAGCCGCGCTCAAGATTGCTCGCGCGGCCCATTATTCCAACGCCGGCACGCTCGAATTTCTTGCCGATCAAAGCGGCGCGTTCTATTTCCTTGAAATGAACACCCGGCTCCAGGTAGAGCATCCGGTTACCGAATGGGTCACGGGCGTCGATCTGGTCGAATGGCAGATTCGCATCGCGGCCGGGGAGCCGCTCACGCTGCGTCAGGGAGATGTTGAATGGCGCGGATCGGCTATCGAGTGCCGCGTCTATGCCGAGGATCCGGAGCACGATTTTTTCCCCAGCCCCGGCCGCATTTTGGGCTATGTCGAGCCCTCCGGCCCGGGCGTGCGCGTGGATGCGGGCGTTTATCCCGGCTGGACGGTGCCGCTCGAATACGATCCGCTTTTGGCCAAACTATCTGTCTGGGGTGAGACGCGAGGCGCCGCCATTCGCCGCATGCGCCGCGCCGTCTCCGAATACAGAGTTCTCGGTGTCACGACCAACCTCTCTCTGTTTGAGAAACTCATGTCCGACGAACGTTTCCTCGCCGGCGATCTCGATACCGGCTTTCTCTCCGAATTTATGCGCCGTATCTCGCCCAAGGAAAGCAATCCCGAGGCGCTGACCGCCTCGATCCTGGCTGCCGCGAACGCCGGCCGCAGCTCTGCTCCCCAACAGAGGCGCGACCGCGAGGGAGCGGACGAGACCCCCTGGCGCCTCCAGACGCGGGCAGGTCTGCTCCATTGAAGTTCCGCGTGGAGGTGGACGGCGAACCGTACACACTCGACCTGCGCCGTAACGGCCCAGATTCGGCGTATACACTTACCGGTTTGAGCACCGCCACCGGCTCCGCTTCCGTTCTTGAAGTCATGCCCGGCGTGTTTTCGGTTCTGCTCGGCGCACGCAGCTTCACCGTGCATGTCGCCCCCAATGGCGACGACCTCGAAGTCTGGACCGGCAGCGAGCGGCGCGCCATCTCGCTCGCCGACGCCAGGGACCGCGCGGCTCAAAGCAAACGAGTTGCGGCTACCGGCCCGGTCGAGGTCCGCGCACAGATGCCGGGCAAAGTGATCCGGCTGCTGGTCGCGCCGGGCGATCGCGTCGAGGTGGATCAAGGTGTCATTGTGGTGGAAGCGATGAAGATGCAGAATGAGATGAAATCGCCCAAAGCCGGCACGGTGACTAAGATTCATATCCGCCAAGGCGCTACCGTGGCGGCGGGCGAAGCGCTCGTTGCCATCGAGTAGCGGCAGCGGAATTTTATGGCGAACTCCGATTGCAAACTCTGCGCCGGAACCGGTTGGGTCGTCTCCGAACGTGAAGGCATCTCTGCGGCCGAGCGCTGTAGCTGTGTGGAGGAGTCGCGTGTTTCGGAGCTGGAAACCCGCGCGCAGATTCCGCCGAACTACGCCCGGGCATCCTTTGAGACTTTCCATCTTCCGCAGGACAATCCAACCGCGCAGCGCGGCTTGGCCGACGTCATGCTAGCCGTGGCCGCGTATGCGCGCAATTTCCCGGAGAATCCCAAGCCCGGATTGTTGCTCGCCGGTCCTCCGGGAACTGGGAAAACGCATCTGGCCGTTGCGGCGTTGCGTCAGTTGACGGCGCGCGGGCACGAAGCGCTCTTTTTCGATTACCAAAACCTGCTCGAGCGCATCCGCTCCGGCTATAACGAAGCTCTGGGAGCGAGCAATCGTGAAGCCTACCGTTCCGCGCTCGATGCCGAAATTCTCTTGCTCGACGATCTCGGCGCGCACCGCGTGACGGATTGGGTCGAAGACACCGTGACCTCCATCGTCACGTATCGCTATAACCACCGCAAGCCGTTAATCGCGACGACCAATCTGGCGGATGCCGACATGGGCGGTTCCATTCTCCAGAAATCGGATCTGCCCGGCGGGCGGTCTTATCGCATCACGCTCGAAGAGCGCATCGGCGAGCGCGCCCGTTCGCGCTTGTTTGAAATGTGCAAAGTGGTGCGGATGCCGAACGTGGAGGATTTCCGCATCCGCCGCATGGGCACATGAGTCGCGGGCTGGGAGGGCGGGGTTCGCCCCGCGCGGGGCTTTAGCCCCGCACCTCTCAGACCGGAAAGCGGAGCTGAAGCTCAGCGCGGGCTAAAGCCGCCCTCCAAACAAACAGCTAAACCGCCGCCGCCGTGCCGAAGCTTTTCACCGCCGCCTGCTCGTCGTCGAAGGCGGGGAAAATGGTGTGCAGCTTCGTGATCTGCATCAGGTCTCTCATCTTGCCCTGCAGATGCAACAGCTTCACCGCGCCGCCCTGGTTGGTCGCCGTCGTGTAGGCGCCCACCAGTTCGCCCAACCCGGCGCTATCCACGTAGCTGACGTCGCGCATGTTCAACAGAATATTCTTCTCGCCCTGCCCGAGCACTTTGCGCAGTTCTTCGCGCAATACTCCCGTATCCTCGCCGAGCGTGATTCGCCCTTTCAGATCGATAATCGCGACATTGCCGCTTTTCCGAACTTTTGTCGTTAATGCCATGCAGCCTCCTCCGGCTTCACAATTGTACCCCCTAACCGCCTGCTATCCGCGCGGTTCGGGACCCTGCAAAAATTTCCGAACGATTGCTCCCAGTTGCATGTACTCGTCATAGTCCGCCGGTTTGTGGAAGTAGCGGTCGGCCCCTAACGCGTCGGCACAGGCATGATCGAGCAGAGAATCCGAGGAGGTGACCACCACCACAGGCACCTTGCCGCAGCGCTTACTGGCGCGAATGCGGGCCAGAACTTCCCCGCCTGTCTTGGTGGGCAGGTTCAGATCCAGAAGGATCAGCGCGGGGCAGGGCATTTCGCCCGTATCCGCCTGCTCGATGAAACGAATCGCCGCTTCCCCGTCCCGAACTCCCAGCAGTTCCACGCCGACGTTATGCCGCTCGATCGCCTCCCGCACAAGAAAGGCGTCGGCGGGATTATCCTCGATCAACAAAACGATCCTCGCGCCGGCGGAACCCGCCTCAGACGGGGACGGCGAAGAAAAATGTTGCACCTGCTCCCGTTTCGGATTCGACCCAGATGCCGCCTCCGTACCGTTCCACGATGCGCTTGCAAATAGCCAAGCCGATCCCGGTACCGGAGTATTGATCGGCTGTGTGCAGACGTTTGAAAATTCCAAAGATACGCTCCTTGTAAGCGGGATCGATGCCGATTCCGTTATCACGCACCGAGAACACCCACTTACTCTCTTGCTGCTGACAGGATACATAAATTCGAGGCGGCTCGGTGCTTCGGTATTTGATCGCATTTCCGATCAGGTTTTGGAAAACCTGCTGCAGGTGTACGCCGCGCATCTTCACAGCCGGCAAATCGCCGTGAGCGACCTCGGCCGAGTTCTCCTGAATGGAGGCGGAGAGGCTTTCGAGCGCGCATGCAAGCGCCTGGGCGGCTTCCGCGGTTTCGCACACCGGCTCTCCCTCCTCGCCGGTTCGCGTGTAGGTCAGCAAATCTTGAATCAGCGACGCCATGCGTTTGGCGGCTGTGGTCAGATACTCCAAAAACATCTGCCCCGCCGTGTCGAGCTGCGGTCCGTAGCGCCGCCCGAGGATCTGGCTATAAATGGAAACGGTTCGGAGAGGTTCCTGCAGATCGTGCGAAGCGGAGAAGGCGAATTGCTGTAAATCGCTATTGGCGCGGCGCAGATTCTCGTTGGCTTCGAGCAGAGCGGCGTTGGCTTGTTGCAATTCGGCGGTTCGCTCGCGGACGCGGCCTTCGAGATGCTCGTTGGCGGCACGCAGCACTTTCTCGACGCGCTTCCGATTGCCGGCAACGCTCGCCACCAGAAAAGAGATAAAAAACAGGACGCCGAGGCCGACCGGATCGAAGTGAGTTGGCAGGGCTTGGCTTCCCTTGCTGGCTACGAGCGTCAGCACTGGAATGGTCGCGCAGCTTACCAGAATCCCGGCCAGCGCGCCGCCTGACCAGGCCGCGGCCGATACGGCAAGCACATACGAACCGCTGATGACAGGCAGCAAACTATGGTCGGGAAGCAGAAACTCCGTAACCATGGCTGGGATCGCCAGCCAAAGAAACGAGAGTGCGCAGCGCAGCGCCGTGCGCCGCATTCTGGAAATCAGCCCGGTAGAGGTGAAACGAGCGGGAGCCCAAGCGGTAGGCCAGCCTCGCGTAATTCCTCCTGGCGGTTTATTCTCCGCTGCGACGGGGGGGACGTTCACGCGCCTCCTCTTTCATTTAATGGACATTCTATCCTTTTATTTGATTGAATTAGATAGGTGTTAGGATCACGGGGTCAAAGTTGACGACGCAAATCGGCGCTGCGATCCTTCTGCTGTGCGCCGCCGGTACAGCGAGCGCGCAGGCGTTCGGCTCTTTGATCGGGACGGTTCGCGATCCCTCCGGCGGCATCATTTCCGGGGCCGCGATTGCCGCCCTCTCCGGGCAAACTGGAATTGCATACTCGCAAACTTCTAATTCCGACGGCGATTACGCGTTTAGTCATCTTCCAGCCGGGATCTACACCGTCACCTTTAGCGCTGCTTCGTTCAGTAAGTTGCGCGTCAAAGGGATTGAAATTCATGTCGCGACTGTGCTGCGGCAGGATGCCACACTGGAGTTGGCCTCTTTCCAGGCTCAAGTGAAAGTCGTCTCGTCCACGCCACTGGTCGAGACCGACACCGCCGAAATCGGTCAGCTCGTCGGCGCGCGCCAGATCACGCAATTGCCGCTCAACGGACGCGACATTTATTCTTTATTGACGCTGACGGCCGGCTCGGAAACCGGCGTCAAGCCGGGCGCGCGGTTTACCACTCCGGAACGTCCGGCCTTGGCGGGCGGCCGCGCCGGATATACAGTCTTCCGCTTGGATGGCATCGACATCAATAGCCAGAATCTCCCGTCGGCGAGCGTTGTGCCCGGCGTGGACGCGGTGCGGGAGTTCCGCGCGATCACCCAGCTTGCTCCCGCGTCTCAAAGTTCCACCTCTTCAGTCAATCTGGCTGTGCGCTCCGGAACCAATGCATTTCACGGCACGGCTTACGATTTCTTTCGCAACAACGTGCTCGATGCGCATCCATTTTTCGAACGCAACATCGTCGCGCCGGGTTTCCAAACCATTCCGGATCAATTACGCTACAACCAATTCGGCGGGTCGCTCGGCGGCCCGATCGAAAAGAATCACGCGTTCTTTTTTCTGAATCTGCAGTTCACGCGCTCCCACACGCTTTCCCAGGCCAGCATGCTGGAACCGACCGCCGCGATGCTCGCCGGCGATTTTTCCGGCGTGAATCCGCTGAGCGGCGCCGCGTTCCGGAATTTTGCGCCGCTCATCGATCCTGCAACCTTGCAGCCCTTCCCTGGTAACCGCATCCCGGATTCGCGCGTTTCTGCGTTCGCCAAGAAATTTGTTTCGGCGGGCGGTTTTCTCCCGGCGAATTGCCTGGCGTGCCAGGCAGACGGTCTGGGTTTCAACTATGTCGGCGAAGCGCCCGGCCATGTACACGACAACCAATTCCTCGGTCGCATCGACGATCGCATCGGCCGCCGGGACAGTATCTTCGGCGACTTCCAGGTTGAGCCGTCGTTGCAAACATTCGTTGCTTCTCCCAACCCGGTCTCGGCTCTGGTTGCGCCCACCCACGCCTATTTCGCCGCGCTGAATGAGACCCATACCTTTGGTCCCGATGCATTGAACGAGATCCGGCTGGGCTACACGCGGCTCGATGCCGGCTTCCAACAGCAGCAGAGCGCAAACGGAGCCTTTACGTTCCAGAACACGCCCACCAGTCTGCCCGCGCTCTATCCCACGCTGGACTTTGTCGGGTATCCACAAATGTTCGGCAACGGCGAAATCTCCGACCGCAATTTCTCCGCCGAGGATTCGTGGGATTTCAGCGACAACTTCAGCTACACATACGGGGCACACAATTTCGAAGCCGGATTCGAGATGATTCGCGCGCATTTCTGGGATACGGTCAACCTGAACGCGTTTTTCATTTATGCGGACGGTCTCCCCGGCGTGCTCGGCTTTACCGGCAACAGTTTCGCCGACTTTCTGACCGGCGTCCCCTTTGAGGGCGTGACGTTTCAAGGCACCGGGAGAGCGCAAATGGTGGAACGGTCCGTCTATGCCGGCTATGTCCAGGACCAGTGGAGAGTCTCGCGGCGGCTTACCTTGAACGCCGGATTGCGTTACGAATTTCCGCAGCGCTGGCGCGACAGCAACTCGCAGCTCAACCGGTTGGGAACGCTCGACACCGGCCCGGCGAGCCAGGCGATGGGCGGCCGTTTTTTGCTCGCGGGCAGTCCCGATTACTACCTGCCGGGGACTGGCCTCGTGGAGGGCACGGGAGCGCCGCTGATTCGCGCTTCAATTATCGATCCCTCCTGGCGCGATTTCCAGCCGCGCGTGGGCCTGGCCTATCGTCCGTTCCATAGCAATAAAACCGCCATCCGAGGCGGCTTCGGTATTTACTATGCGCTTCCCGACGCCAATTCGGTGGCGCAGGAGATGACTTCTCCGCCGTTTTCCTTCGAAGCCGCCGTGCTCAATTTACCGCCTTCAGTTCCGCTCGGCCGGCCTCTGCAGGACAGCCAGTTCTTTCCCTCGCAGACGCCATCGGGCGTGGCCGACGAAGGCGACGATCCGCGCAACCGCGATCCGCGGCTATATGAGTGGGCCCTCAGCATCGAGCACCAGGTTTCGAACCATCTACTATTTGCAGCGGAATATCTGGGCAATTACGGCATCGACAATCCGCTCAGCATCCTGATCGACACCCCGGCGCTCCCCGACGCGCAGGAATTGGCAGTGCTCAATGCGAATCCCGCGCTCAACAGCACGCTGGCTCTGGCGCGCTCTCCATTTCCCAATGCCGGGCTGAATTATCAATACGTGAAGAACATCGCTCCTTCCTGGTACGATGCGCTGAATCTCAAAGCCGACGGGCGTTTTGGGAAGCGGCTGAATTTTTCCGCTGTTTATACCTGGTCGAAAGCGCTCGACTGGGAATCGGCCGAGCAGGAGCCGCCCGGCACCGTAACCGGTCTGGCCATCGCGAAAAGCTACGCGGATTTCGACCATCCGCAGCGGTTCGTCGCAAGCTGGGTCTACGATCTGCCGGGGCCGAGGTCGCCTTGGAAATGGCTTTTGGGCGGCTGGGAATCCACCGGCATCGCCACTTTTGAAGCCGGGCCGCCGTATTCGATCGAAATGGGCGTGGACACCTCTTTCCGCGGTGGTTCGGTTGCCGTTTTCCCGGATATGACCGGGCCGCCGGTCACTCTGGATATACGCCGGTCGGGCGGCATTTACTTAACGCCCCGAAATTTCGCCGCACCGCCGTTTGGCGCGCTCGGAACGCTCGCGCGCAACGCCTTTCATGGACCGGGTTTGAGCAATTTCGATTTGGGAATCCTGAAGAACATCCCCATAACCGAGCGCGTGCATGCGCAGTTCCGCGGGGAACTGTTCAACGCCTTCAATCACGCACAATTCGCCTTTGACGGCTCCTCGCTCGCCACTTCCATCGCCACACCCGCGGCCGTCCAATATTTCGATCCCTCGCAATTCGGACGCGCCGGCGCGCGCGCCCCGCGAATCGTGCAGCTTGCGCTAAAACTGATCTGGTGAGACCCCGCCAATTTCCCGCTCACCGCGGCCGCAACACCACTCTTGCCGGCGATCCGTCGCTACCCTGAATCCGCAGCGGCAGGCAAATCAAATCGTAGTCCCCCTCCGCGATTTCGGAAAGTTCCAGCCCTTCTACAATCCAAACTCCCGCCGAGAGAAGAATCCGGTGCGTATCGTGCCCGTCTCCCTGGAAAACTCCGACCGAAAGGTAATCGACGCCCACCAGAATGACGCCGGCATCCACCAGAAACTGCGCCGCCGAAGCGTCGATGCCGACATAACCCTCCTGGAACTCGCTCCTATCCCAGCGCCAGAGCGAATTTCGGGTCTTTAACAAAATGCGCTCTCCGGCCTGGATGTCTAGCTGCTCCAGTTCCGCGCGTGTGACCACCGAACATGAGGCGGGAATACTCAAAACACGCGCCCTGCCGATTCCCACGCTGGGCGGAAATGTATCGATGCCCTTCTCGCCGGACAGAAAATGTACCGGCGCGTCCATATGCGTACCACTGTGCGCCGTCATCCGGCATAAGGTCACATTGGAACTGGCGCCGTGCTCGATTTCGGAGATCCTTTCAAAGGTTGGCTCAGGGTCGCCTGGCCAGTGCGCCATTCCGGTCGTCAGCGGGACCGATACGTCGAACCAAAGATTATCGTCGGGCATTCTCTACTAGTTGATCCTATTCTCTATTCGGCTTCAAATAGGGACCTCAACACCCCTGCAACCGCATAATGTTTTCAATTTACCGTGCTGACGCAAACAGAACCCCGACCCGCACGGGGGGCCGGCCAGTCTTCTTGCTATGCAGTCAATATAGAATAGAGCAACTCCATAAGCTGTTTATGACCTTCCATCCTCTTGCTAAGAAGAACCTCAACGAGCTGCTCCGCGAAACCGAGGGCGAAAGGGGCGGCCTGAAGCGCGCGCTCGGCCCGCTGAATCTGGTCACCCTGGGCATCGGCGCCATCATCGGCACGGGCATCTTCGTCCTCACCGGTCCGGTCGCCGCCACCGCCGCCGGTCCCGCGGTGGTGCTTTCCTTCATTATTGCCGGCATCGGGTGCGTCTTTGCCGGGCTATGCTACGCCGAGTTCGCGGCGCTCATCCCTATCTCCGGCAGCTCCTACAGCTACGCCTATACCACTCTCGGCGAGATCGTGGCCTGGATCATCGGCTGGGCGCTTATATTGGAATACGCTTTCGGCGCGGCAACCGTCGCCGTCGGTTGGAGCGGCTACGTGGGCAGCCTAATCCAGACTTTTGGCTGGAACATCCCGCCCTCCATCTCGCATGCCCCCGGAACCGAATTGGTGCTGCATCACGGCCTATGGGTTCCGTTGAGCACATTAGCCATGGCTGGCGGAAACGATAACCTGGCCGCTCTCCCACACGCCATTTCCCACTTCAATCTGGTGGCTTTGATCGGCATTTTGATCATGACGGCGATTCTGGTCAAAGGCATCCGCGAATCCGCCACCGTCAACACTGTAATCGTCATCGTGAAGGTTTCGGTCCTGCTGATTTTCCTGGGAATCGGCATCGTGTTTCTGGCCGCTCATCCGTCCTTCGCTGCCACAAACTGGCATCCCTTCATCCCGCCAAACAAAGGGCACTTCGGCGAATTCGGCTGGAGCGGCGTCTTGCGCGGCGCCGGCATCATCTTCTTCGCCTATATCGGATTCGATGCCGTCTCCACCGCGGCGCAGGAGGCAAAAAGACCGCAGCGCGACATGCCGATCGGCATTCTCGGCTCGCTGGTAATCTGCACCATCCTCTATATTCTGGTCGCGCTGGTGCTCACCGCACTGGCCTCGTACACGCGTTTGAATGTTGCCGATCCCATCGCGCTCGGCGTGGACGTCACTGGAGTTCAGTGGGGCGCCTTGCTGGTGAAAATCGGCGCCATTGGCGGCCTCACTTCGACGATGCTGGTCATGCTGCTCGGCCAAAGCCGCATCTTCTTCACCATGGCGCACGACGGGTTGCTCTGGGATTGGGCCGGCCGGGTCCATCCCCGGCTGCGCACACCGTACATTTCCACCATCGTGATCGGCGCCTGCGTGGCGCTTCTGTCCGCATTTCTGCCGATTACGACGCTCGACGAACTTACCAGCATCGGAACGCTGTTCGCATTTACAATCGTCAGCGCCGGTGTATGGGTCCTCCGTCGCCGGCAGCCGGATCTTCCCCGCCCCTTCCGCACACCCTGGGTGCCGTTCGTGCCCATCATGGGCATTCTCATTTCCTTGCTGCTGATGTTCTCGTTGCACCTGCTGACTTGGGAGGTTTTTCTGATCTGGCTGGCCGTCGGCCTGGCGATCTATTTCCTCTTCAGCCGCAAGAACAGCAAAGTGCAGCGGCTGGCGAACGCGCCGCAGCCGGAAGGCGTGAAGCCAAGGGTTTAAGCAACGCCCTCGGCAAAGAAAAGAACCTTTTTGTAAGAAAGGATCGACTTTTCGACCTAATCCGAACTAGGATGCGGACACATCGCCGGCGAGCGCGCGAGCCGCCTTGGGCTGCGGACGCACCAGCCAATAGAGTGCGACCGCGTGCGTGATCATCAGCATGGGCACGTAGAGGATCGGGATGACATAGGTAGCTCCCAACTGCCCTGCCAGCGCAGGCAGGTTGACCTGAGTGGCATGGTAGTAGTCCAGGATGATGTCGGTCGCTCCCACTACATTGAAGGCGGCGACGAAAAACCAGAAGAGCGGACGTATGCTTGCCGTGAGAAGCGCCAAGACGGCCAGCACCCCGGTTGCGAAGTCGCCGTAAGCAGCGAATGTGGCGAAGCCGGCAGGCAGATTGGGCCCGACGACGCCGGGAAGGATAAACACAAGCCCGAAGAAGCGGAAGCTGTGTAGAGTGGCGATGACGCGGTGCGCTTCGAACCGTTCCATCGACTTAAGCTTGGGTAGGACGTACGTCCTGAAGAAGAGCAGACACGCAACGTAACCTAAAACGAGTTGGATTTGGAAGAGGGTTTCCGGTGACATGTTGTTCTCCTGTTAGATTTTCTTTGAACCCGGCCGAGAGACGGCTTCATTAACCGCGATGTCGAAGGACTTGGCATTCGCTCGAAAGAACTCTTCCAGCGTTTGCGGGTTCCGGCCCGTGACCACACGAATCGCATCGGTAGGCTGGTAGTGCCTCTCACCCTTCCGGAAGAATTGCCAAAGATGGCTCAGATGATCGAGGGCATGCGGATTGATTCGCTCCTTCATTGCCTCAGCCCACTGCTCATCCGTTATGGGGACATAGCGAATCGGCCGCCCTACCGCGCGACCAAGGCTTTCAACAATTTCCCGCACTGTCGGAGTCTCGGCTACCAGAGGGTAGACAACCTGCGGCGGTGCGCTGGGGCTAGCCAGAAGAGTCGCCGCTACGCGGGATACGTCTTCCGCGCCGGCGAGCGGAAGCACAGCTTCGCCATCGCCCCACGGTAGGAAGACCGCATTTTGCTCGGCCACGCTCCGGCTGACAAGAGCGCGTACGTTTTCGTAATAAGGCGGCGTCTGAAGATGAACAGCCCCAACCTGCGCCCAGTCAAAGATGCGATCAGCCAGCCGATGCTGCAAGTTTCGGAAGGAGGGAGCACGCCGGAGATCGCGAAATTCGGGATCATCGGGAGTCCCCTGAAACTGCGAATTGTTCACCACCAATTCCAGGCCGGCGTCGCGAGCCGTTGCAGCAAAGATGGTGGCCGCTTCAAGCAGCCCATCGGTCACCGGATACGTGAAGAAGGCGCGCCTCACGCCTTGCATTGCCGCCTGAACTGAAGCGGGGTTGAGGAGATCGCCCTCGACGATTTCGGCGCCGTGTTGGCGGAGTTCTTCCGACCTGGCATCGAGTTTGTGGACGAAGGCGCGGACGGGAATACGCTGCCTGAGCAGCAAACCCGCGACAATGCGTCCGGTTGACCCTTGCGGGCCGCCGGCTGCACCTGTAATCAGTATTGGACGGGACATGGAAAGTCCTCCTTTTCACGAATAGGATGATGTATATCATCCTATGGATTCGGATTTTTTCGACGGCCGCAACCGGTTGCATTGTGGGATGATCTCGCGCATCCTATGATGAACCATGCGTTACCGACCCGAGCACAAAGCCGAAGTCCATCAAAGGATTGTGAAAGACGCCTCGCGCCGCGTACGCGCCGAGGGTCTGAGCGGCGCAGCGGTTGCTGAGGTTATGCGCGACACAGGTCTGACGCATGGAGGCTTTTACAAACACTTCGGGAGCAAGGACGAACTCCTCCTGGAGTCGCTGCGGGAGGCCTTCCGGGAGATCGCTGACACCCTGGCTCGTGCTGCCGAACAGGCGCGCCCGGACGCAGCGTGGAAGGCGATTGTGAAGGCATACTTGAGCCTGGAATACTGCGATCACGCCGAGCGCGGCTGCCCGTTGACGGCACTTGCCCCCGAGATGGTGCGGGTCGATCAGGGGATGAGGGGCCAGATCTTTGCCGAGCTTGTGAAGTACAAAGACAGGATGCTTCCCTTTATGCCAGGCCGTCGAACTCGCGATAAAGAGCGTGCTTTCTTTGTGATCTTTTCAACGATGGTCGGAGCAGTTGAGATTGCGCGCTTATTGTCTGATCGTGCTGCGCAGGAAAAGGTGCTGTCAAGCACACGAGAATTTCTTTTGTGCAGCTTTTGATCTCCGAACTCGATAACGCTGCGGCGTGGGGACCAGGCACGTGCCGCCCATCGACCCTGCGGGCGGATGCTGGCGGAACTTTTTGTTCGTAATCCCGGAAAAATCGGCCCGAGCGTGGCCAAAGAGATATGTGTTCTGCAAGCGCCAAAACAATTACCAATGCATCACCTGGCCGCCGTCCACATTCACTGTCTGGCCGGTGACCTGGCGAGCTTTGGGTGAGGACAGGAAAACTACCATATCAGCAATATCCTCAGGCTGCTGCCAAACGCCAAGAGGAGCGACCGTCTTGGCTTTCTCTTTGCCCCAGTCGTCATAGCTGCGGCGCGCCTCCACAGCCTGCTGGCGGTACCACGCTTCCCACACTCCGCGATTTAACGCCGTCTGAACCATACCGGGGTTCACAACATTGACACGTACCTTGTGCGGCGCCAGATCCTTTGCCAAACACTGCGCGAAGTTAATATTGGCAGCTTTGCTGGCGCTGTACGGCGGATCGGTTTGCGACCCGATCTGACCCGCAACGGAGCCAATGAATACCATGCTGCCGTTCTGCCGCGCGCGCATTCCCGGGGCAACGATATGAGATACATTCACCATTCCCATCACGTTCACTTCCAATACCTTGAGCCAATCGGTGGGTTGGAGGTTGGTGAATGGAAACCCAAATTTTCCCGAGCCAATAGCTGCTGCGTGCACCAGATGGGATACTGCGCCAAGAGCGGATTCCGTTTTTTCCAAGGCGGCGCGAAGGGCATTGCCGTCGCAGATATCAACGCAACGGCCCATAGTTACAACGCCCTGGTTCGCGAGATGTTGAGCTTGTTCTTCGGTGTTCGATGCCAAGTCCCAAAGAGCGACCGCGCAGCCCTCTTGCATGAAAGCCTTCGCGCACGCCCAACCAATGCCGCTCGCCCCGCCAGTGACAACGGCGACGTTACCCTTGATTCCCAAGTCCATAGTGTTCAGAACTCTTGTATACCTCAGAGACTTTAACGAAATGATCAGTGAAGCTGTCGTCGTCGCGCTCGCAATCGGGCGCTAGTGGCGGCGGAGTGTTATCCTACGCGTTCAGTTTGCGGCCGCTTTGCGACCGCATTCTTTTCGCACTCATATATATGAAGCTCACGTGGACCAAGACCGACGAAGCGCCGGCGCTCGCGTCGTACGCGCTGCTGCCCATCCTGCGAGCGTATTGCAAAGGGACGGGGGTGGACATCGAAACGGCCGACATCTCGCTCGCCGGCCGTATTGTCGCCGCCTTCCCTGATCGCCTTAAGCAAGACCAAAGAATTCCCGACGAGTTGACGCGCTTAGGGGAGCTGGCCAAAACGCCGGAGGCCAACATCGTCAAGCTGCCCAACATCAGCGCCTCCATCCCGCAGCTCCGGGCCGCGATTGCGGAACTGCGAGCGAAGGGCTACAACATTCCCGATTACCCAGACGCTCCGTCGACGGAGGAGGAGCGTGCGGTGCAGGCCCGGTTTGCCGGGGTCCTGGGCTCGGCGGTGAATCCCGTGTTGCGCGAAGGCAATTCTGACCGGCGCGCTGCCGCGTCCGTGAAAGCGTTCGCGCGGAAGCATCCGCATAAGATGATGAAGCCCTGGCCGAAGTCCGGCTCGGTAACGCGTGTCGCCCATATGAGCGGCAAGGACTTTTTTGGCAGCGAGAAATCCGTGACGGTGAGCTCCGCCACCGAGGCGCGTATCGAATTTGTGGATTCCGCCGGCGCCGTAAAAGTCCTGAAGCAAAGAATCCCGCTGACCGAGGGCGAAGTTGTCGACTGCGCGGTGATGGACGTGACCGCCCTGCGGAAATTCTATGCGGAACAGATCGCCGCCGCTAAGGCTGACCATGCGCTGTTCTCGCTGCATCTGAAGTGCACGATGATGAAGGTCTCCGACCCAATCATGTTCGGGCACTGTGTGGCCGAGTATTTCGCCGATGTCCTGCAGAAACATGCCGGGGTCCTCGCCGAGATCGGCGCCAACGTGAATAACGGACTGGCCGACGTGCTCAGCAAGCTCGACCAGCTCCCGGCTGGGAAGAAGGCGGAGATCGAAGCCGATATCGCAGCTCGTTACCAGGAGCGCCCCGGTTTGGCGATGGTGGATTCGCGTGCGGGCAGGACCAATCTGCATGTTCCGAGTGACGTGATCATCGACGCATCGATGCCGGTGGTAATCCGTAGTGGCGGCAAGATGTGGAACAAAGACGATGGGCTGCAAGACACCATTGCCGTCATTCCGGATCGCTGCTACGCTACGATGTATCAAGCCGTGATCGAGGACTGCCAGCAGAACGGGCAGTTCGATCCGGCAACCATGGGCAGCGTTTCAAACGTTGGGCTCATGGCACAGAAGGCCGAAGAGTACGGTTCACACGACAAGACGTTTGTCGCACCCGGTAGCGGAACGATTCGCATCGTAGAGGACGGCGGCAAGACCCTGCTCGAACAGAGCGTCGAGCGTGGCGATATCTTCCGCGCCTGCCAGACGAAAGATGAGCCCGTCCGCGACTGGGTGAAGCTGGCCGTAACGCGGGCGCGGGCAACCGGCACACCCGCGGTATTCTGGCTCGATCCGGATCGCGGCCACGATGCGCAAATCATTCAGAAGGTGAAAACCTATCTGGCCGATCACGACCTCTCCGGCCTGGAAATCAGGATCCTGAAGCCGGTAGAGGCGATGAAATTCTCGCTCGAGCGAATCCGCCGCGGCGAGGACACCATCTCCGTCACGGGTAACGTGCTTCGTGACTATCTCACGGACCTGTTCCCGATCCTCGAGTTGGGGACCAGCGCTCGTATGCTCTCGATCGTGCCGCTGCTCCAGGGTGGTCAGTTGTTCGAAACCGGAGCCGGCGGTTCGGCGCCCAAGCACGTGCAGCAATTCGTGAAAGAAGGTCATCTGCGCTGGGACTCTCTCGGGGAGTACTGTGCGCTGGTGCCATCGCTGGAACTGATGGCGACAAAAACCGGCAACCCGCGCGCAAAAATTCTTTCGAAAACGCTGGACGAGGCGATCGGCCAGTACCTCGAAGACGCCCGCTACCCCTCGCAGAAAGTGAACGAGATCGACAACCGCGGTTCGGCATACTATCTCGCCTTGGCGTGGGCGAAGGCACTCGCCGCCCAGGACGAAAACGCGGATTTAAAGCAGCGCTTCACTCCGGTAGCCGCCGCGCTGGCAGCGGCCGAGAGCAAGATCACGGCGGAGTTGTTGGCGGCACAGGGCAAACCCGTAGACATCGGCGGCTACTATTTCCCGGACGAGAATAAGTGCGTCGCCGCGATGCGCCCCAGCGCTACGCTGAACGCGATCATAGATCGAATGTAGTGGTTTTTCGCGGTGCGACGGCCGCAGTTAGAGCGACAGTTCTTTGCTACCGAAGCGTGCTAAAACCTTCCCTTGATTACGATCCGGCAATAGAACCAGCCGCATTCGAGGCAAATCTTGACGCCTCTGATAGAGATACATCCGATCGTTAAGCCGAGCGCTTCGGGCGAACCCGGACGAACCAGCGTAATGGTCTGCTGTTCGCCTTTAGCGTCGTTGATATCCTTACCGCCCCAGGTTATTGGCAGGTTTTCGAGCGAGGCGGGAACTTTCAGCCCCATCTTTTCGATATGCGGGCGGATATCCTCGCCGGTCTTCAACTTCTGTTCCACCAGCGGGCGGATCACGCTGTGAAGAAACGTCTCGAGTTCGTGCACGTCGTGGAGAATGTTTTCGAATGCGGCGTTCTGCTGCATTTTGCCTCCTTATTTGTGAGTTGGTCTCTTCTTTTTCGCAGGCTGTTTTTTCTTGATTGCCGTTTGAGTGGATGACCCCGCTTTCGTCCCTCCCCCCGGAATCGGATTCCAGGGAATCCACTTTACGTCCAGCCAACCAAAGATCGGATACGGCTGCGTGTTATCGACCACCACCCCGGCGCCGGATGGAATGTTTTCCGGCAGAGTATTGAAGACCGCATGTGACGAATCGAGAACATCGATTTCCGGAATCGGATCGTAGGCGTCGACCTTGAAACCGCGCTGCAGGACGTATTCGATATAGATCGCGAGCGCAAGGCCGCCGAAGGGGACCAACAGTCCCACCAGCGGGGCAAGAATATCGATGGCGAGAATATCCTTGCCCGTCCCAGGCGACAGCGCGTTGAGTTCGTCTTTCGAATACACGCAACTGCGGCGCGTGGGGAGCTTCGGCGGAGTATATTTGCCCGAATTGAGGGTGACCATCACCTCGACTGTTTCGCTGTCGGCGGCCGCGACTTCGACGGAACATCCGTCGCGCACTGTGAACTGGAAGGATACGGCCAAGCGATAAGCACCACTCGGCTTGGCCGGGGGACGCACCTTGGCTGCGAACCGGTAGGAACCTTCAAACGGCGCGGATTTGATTTTGGGATGTGCCTCGACCATGCGGGAACGCAGCGTGATCACCTTTACAAGTTCGTTCACCAGGTGCGACAGGAAGGGCCCGTCGTCGTCGACCGAGTCCAGATACGCGTTGGAGGGATCGACCGCATAGTGCTGCCCCGGAAGATAGGGCCGCGACATGAAAAGGGCGCGTGTTGAATCCGGCGCGCGGAGATTTTTTTCGGCGTTTGCGCTCACGAGCAGCAGCGGGGGATGGATTTCAGTCCGCCAGAACTTGACAAAGTTATGGCCTGTGTCCAAAATCCAGCGTCCAAACGCCGCTATGCGGTCGCCGTGCCGCACGCGCGCCTTGAAACTTTGCGGAATCAGGTTTCCGTCCCATTCGACGCCGAGTAATCCGCGCCGCATGGGGAGGCCCTGTTCATTGGCGAGCAACTGCCCGACGCCCGATTCCTGTGGATTGATATTGGCCGGACTGAGCAGGGCCTGATATCCGTTCTTGTCATCATCGAGGGCGACTTGAAACTCCCAGTCGAAGCCGAAGGGATGATCGAACGGGGCGTCGGCGCCCGAATAGTCCGGTGCGACGACCCAGCCTGTGCAGCCGACCATGTTTCCCTTTTCATAATCCTGTGAATGGTCGAGCGCCTGCATCCATTCGATGTCAGCGCTGAGCGGGAACTCGTGGCCGCCGCTTTCGGCCCAGCCCGAATCGTCCTCGGAAGGCAGCACGGGATTCTGGAAATCGATCTCCAGGATATTCGCCGGCGCAGGCGACGGTGGATCGAAGACGTCGTAAACCGTGACGGATAACTGATTCGAGGGGCTCTTGCACTTCTTCGAAATCCGAATCGCGCCGACGATCCGTTCCGTGCCAAGCGGGGCGAGCGTGGTCGCCGTGACATCGTTATTCGGCGGCAGCGAAAAGTCGCCGCAATCGACGAAGGCGCTTCCCAGGTCATCCGAAAAGATGCCGTATGCATTCAATTCGAGCGTGCCGGAGCCGGCTCTCCTGGAGGCGATCAGCTTCGCACCGGATGCGGTCGTGGTCGAACAGACAGCTAGCGCGCTCGCAGCATCGGCTTCGCGATCAAACAGGCGCTCGATTGTCTGGGCGGGCGGCGAAGGCCGCCAAGCGATCAGTTTCAAATTTCCTGCCCCGTCGACCACGCTAGTCAGGACGTCGCTGGCCGGATTTGTCCCAGGAATCGCCGTAAGCGCGATCCCGCTTACGGCGCCCGCTTCGGATCCGCCGCCGGCCCAGCGCGTAATCGCACCGTTCGGGGCAACGCCCCAGCCGATCAGTTCCAGATTGCCGCTGCCATTGCGAACCGCAGTGATCACGTTCGAGGAATCGATGGCTGTGATGGCCACCCAGCTTACCGCGCCCGCTTGGGATCCACTATCGTGCAGTCGCGAAAGCGTTCCATCGGCCTCGAATTGCCACGAGATCAGCTCGAGAATGCCGCTGCCGTTACGGACAGCGGTGACGACGATATTCGCTCCGACGACTGTCATCGCGATATTACTCGCTTCGCCAGCAGACGTGCCGCTGTCCCAGATACGCGTGATCGAGCCCATGCCCGCGGGAACGTCCCACAGGATCATCAATAGATTGTTGCTGCCGCTGCGGACCGCGGTGATTGCTGTCCGGTCGATGAGTGCGAGCGCGACCTCGCCGATCGCGCCGGCCTGCGATCCGCTGTCCGATATTCTTGTCACCACAGTTTGCGTCGGAGGGGATAGCCAGCCGATCAGTTCGAGATTCCCGGAGCCGTTCCGCACGGCCGTGAGAATCTCCGTATCGTTGAACGCCTGCAGCGCAACTTCGCCGATCTCGCCGGCCGTTCCTTCGGCGCGCGGCAGGATGAACACCGGCTCGACATCGGATACGCGAAATACCGTCAGGGCGAGCGCGTGATCGGGATGTCCGCTCTCTGAAACGCGCATGGCGTGTGCAAGGCGGCCGGCGCCGAGATCGATCATCGCCGTCGCGGTAACCTCGCCCTCGCCCGAGTAATCGCCGGTGCGGACGAATCCACTGCTCGCGCCCGCACCGACGATGTCGAAAGCGATCAGCTCCGGATTGTCCGAGCCGTTACGCATCGCAGTTATGTATTTCGGACCCGAATCGGTGACCGTGAAACAGGAGCTCAAATCGCTTGCCGTCCCCGCCGCCCCGTCCGGCAGCCGCTCGATGCTCCCTGATGCCGGATCCGGCCGCCAGGAAATCACCAGCAGATTGCCCGAACCGTCCCGCACGGTCGTCAGCACATCGTTGGTGGGAACGGGCCCGTCCATCGTCGTGATGGAAATTTCGCTTACCGATCCGGCCTGCGAGCCGCTGTCGCCCCAGCGCGTGATCGCGCCATTCGACGCAACGCGCCATCCGATCAGTTCCAGATTGCCGCTGCCATTGCGCACCGCGGTGACGATGTTGCTGTTGTCGATGGCAGTGATCGTTACGCGGCTTACGGACCCGGCTTGTGATCCACTGTCATTCAGGCGCGAGAGCGTTCCGTTGGGCTCCAACCTCCAGGAAATCAGCTCCAGATTGCCGCTGCCGTTGCGCACCGCAGTGACGATGATGTTGGAAGGGAGCAGCGCCATCGCGATGCGGCTCGCCTCGCCCGCGGTTGTCCCGCTATCCCAAGTCCGCGTGACCGAACCGAGGCCTACGGGCACATCCCACAGGATCATGAAGAGATTACTGCTGCCGTTGCGCACAGCCGTGATTGCCGTGCGCCCGATCATCGACAGCGCAACTTCTCCGATCGACCCGGCCTGCGAGCCGCTATCGGAAACGCGCGTGACGTCCGTATCGGTCGGGGCGCATCGCCATGCTATCAGCTCCAGATTTCCGGAGCCGTTCTTGACCGCGGTGAGAATCTCGCTATCGTTGAACGCGCCGATTGCGATCGCGTTGATTTCGCCCGCAAAACCAACGGCCTGTGGCCGGATAAATGTCGGCATGGACGATGATTCTCCTCAAGATGTATTGGTTTACGTCGCGGGAAATTGCCCAGCACGCTCAATCGCTAGGCTTTTTGAAGAAGCTGAACATATTTGCGCCACGTGCGTCCGGCAAATCCAAACATTAGGACGGCAACTGTGGCACACGATAGCGTAAGTCCCCACTCGGCAGAGCCATCTCCAGCGTCAGGCGCTAAGCCCACGAGCATTTCCATCCAGTCAGGCAAAAGAATCGTTAGCGCTAGCAAGATCGCGCTCATGAATCCCAACGCAACTTCCACCCAGATTCTCGTGAGCAATCGGCTCTGTGTGGATGTTCTTAACCGGTAGGACGTTCGCCTCAGACGGCGACTATGATCCTCGGGAAGGCGAGTACTCTTTTTTCGTAGCAGGAATTTCATGCGGACTCCTTATCCCTTCGACGCGGCGAGCATTTACACGCCTGGAAAAAAGCACTGAGCGATTATACATCGCCTTTGGGAGCCTGGCAAGGGCATTCTTGTCCTTGTCGTTAACATACGATCTGTCCGGTCGAATTTACAGAAGATCCGTCCACTTTACCCGCGCTCGCCGATCGCTTACAACGAATTGAGATGATCCGGGACGTGCAGGCTTAGCCGAGATACATCACGTGAACGTAGACGCCGAGCCTCGCATTATAAGCGAGATACCAACCTGGATCATCCGGGTCTTCGTAAATTACGATCGGGTCGGAGTTCCAGAGCCAATTGGAAACGTAAGGAATGTCCATGGGGGCTACGCTCCAGTACCAGTTGTTAAACCAAAATCGGTTCGGACCGCCGCCTGCCAGGCGCCATTCGTGGCCGCGACCGAAACCGCCGGTGAAATGGCCGTGCTGCCACGGATGGGCCAGATGAAGACGCGCATCATGGGCTTCATGGCCTACCCAATGGCCCGTCCGGGCGTCTACGTGAGGCGCGTTCGGATGCCCGGGCCGGTCGCGGACGTTGGGATGTTGCGCGGGAGCCGATGGACGGCGCTCGTTCGGAGCCGGTTGACGATGCGCAGCTGCCTGCGGTGCGGGACGGCGCGCAGCGGGTGCGCCGTGCGGAGTACGCGCCGGGCCATGCGCGGGGACATAGCCATGGCCCACACCGGTTGCTGCGGAGGGATGGCCCTGTTTGGCGTGTTCCTGAGCGTGCCCTCCGGAATGTTCTTCACCATGCTGGCCAAACGCCATTTGGGCTTGAAAAAAGAGAGGAACAGCGGTACTCAACAACAATACTGTAGAAAATTTGGGGGGTCTGGCCATAAGTTGAGTTGAGTTATTACAACTCCGTAAATTCTACAGGATGGAGGCTAAAATAAGAATTAATGTTTCACAAGTAGCTGCATAAACGGCCGGGGAGGTAATAGGCGCCGGCCGGCGGTCTGCAGCGGACCCGTTTCGGCAACCAAACCACCGGCAGGCGAGGTTACGGCTCTCAATCGCGATTGAGATGAACCGTCGTTAGCCGCCACAACTCGATAGCCCGAATACCAGCGGAAGGCCGTCGCTGTCGAGTGAGCGAAGGAGACCTTAAGCTGCGTCTGAGCCGTGCAACTTCACCAATTTGTTGTACAAGCCCAGTATGAGAAAGGCTGGTGCCCACTGCCCAACAAACAGGGCATGATGATCTTTTCCGGTCATCTTAAACACGAGAGATCCCGCCATCGAACCAAAAGCCGCCCAGAGAAAAACATCAGACGGCAACTTTGCCGTTTGCTGCTCGATGCTCCTTGCCACTAGGCCTTCACGATGCTCTGGACTTGAACCAGTCCGCGGGGTGGTTGCGTTCATTTCCTCAAAATTCATCTGCCGCTCCTCTGGCTGCGAAAAGCTAGCCTCGCGGTTTAGACTCCTGTCTACAGCTCTCGTATCGCTGTGGCAAATAGCTACTGAGCTTTACTAGCGGCATATGTCGAACTCCGTTTAACATCCTCGTGCAGCTCGGGAGCTGCTCGGGCGGCCCATCAGTAACTGTCGCAGGACTAGACGCTGTTCTTATGACGCCGGTCTGGATTCATGTTTCGGCAGTGTGTCCGGTCCATCGACACCAGGAAACTATGTCCCTACTGTAACGGTGTCTATTGTGGCCGTGATCTGCGTCTTGTGGTGCCGGTGCGAGAATACTCGTTTGCCGATCTCCCGTCGCGATCTGTTCGCTATTTCTACTGCCCTGCCCGCTGCTGCACTGGCACGGTCGACGACTGCCAGCGCAGCATATGTCGATATTCTGCGTCCGCCTGATTCCCTAACGGCCTTTGCCGGTCGCGAAACAGTACCGCTCACCCGTTCGGGACACCGATGGACCGGCAGTGGAATTGCAGTATCTGCCGAGCCGCGAAAACGAACGATCCCGCTGCAAGTCGAAGCAGCTTCGCTCTCGCGCATACGGCTGCGCTGGCGCGCCAAGGTGCCGGAGTCTTGGCGGATCTTAAATGACGACTGGGAGCGAAGTTATGGCGATCTGGAATGGCGCTGCATCATAGGCGACCGGGTGTTGCCCTGGTATTTTCTGGCCTTCGATGGGCAGGCGACGCACGGGTACGGCGTTCAGACCGGAGCAGCAGCGTTCGCTTTCTGGCAGGTTGATCCTGATGGCATTTCGCTGTGGCTCGATGTGCGGAACGGAGGCAGCACCGCGCAACTAGGTGGACGGTTGCTGGATGCCGCGACCATCCTCACTTACCAAGGTGCTGCCGGCGAGAGCGCGCTTGCTTCGGCCCGGCGGTTCTGCCGCGAGCTCTGCAAGTCACCGCGTCTTCCGGCTGCACCGGTGTACGGCGGCAATAACTGGTATTACACCTACGGCCGGAATTGCTCGGCGGCCGCCATTCTGAGGGATACGGCCTTGATAGCGGAACTCGCGCCCGCCGGTGCGAATCGCCCGTTCATGGTCATCGATGACGGCTGGACTCCAGTCAACACGACGGGCCCGTGGGATCGCGGCAATGAGCGCTTCCCGGACATGCCCGGTCTGGCTGCGTCGATGAAGAAGCAGGGGGTTCGACCCGGCATCTGGATGCGCCCTTTGTCTACGACCGCCACGATTCCGGAGAGTGCGCGCCTGCGTCCCCGCGCGGGTTCACGTACCAGCCTGCTTGACCCCACCATTCCCGAGAACCTCGAGACCGTCCGGCAGGATATTCACCGCCTAGTCGGTTGGGGTTTCGAAATGATTAAGCACGATTACACGAGCTTCGATTTGATGGGCCGATGGGGTTTCCGCATGGGCGCAGAGCTAACCGACTCCGGATGGCATTTCGCCGACCGTAGCCGCACTACCGCCGAGATCACGCTCGCGCTGTATCGCGCGACCCGCCGGGCTGCCGGCGACGCGCTGATCGTCGGGTGCAACACATTCGGCCATCTCGGCGCGGGGATCTTTGAGGTGCAGCGAACCGGCGATGATACGAGCGGCCGCGACTTTGATCGCACCCGACGCATGGGAGTGAACACGCTCGCATTCCGCATGCCACAGCACCGCGCGTTTTTCGCCCTTTCCCCCGACTGCGCCGCGGTGACACCGGAACTGCCCTGGGATCTTGCCTCCAGGTGGCTCTACCTGGTAGCGCACAGCGGCACGACGCTGTTCGTTTCGCCAGACCCGAAAGCGCTGAACGCAGAGAGCAGGGGCGCGATTCGCCGCGCCTTCGCGGCGGCGTCCAAACCTCAGTCCCCGGCCGAACCCCTTGATTCGATGGAAACCACGACTCCCGCGCGTTGGCGCATCGGTGGAAAGACCATGCAGTTCGATTGGTATCCGCCCGACGGCGGCACACCATTTCCTGCGTAAACCAGCATGGTGGCTACCTGACTCAAAATGGGTCGTTCTGAAGACTCGACCGTGGTCGGATGCGCGATCCGAGATTAGGTCGCAGAAACTGCGGGTCGGAACCCGGCTTCAGAAAAATTCGGTCCGATCGGTAACGGTAAACGCATTCGTTCAAAGGCCGGATGCTCTTCCCATCGAACCACGAAATGAACTTCGGATCCGATCCGGACACGTTTCGTCCGACCGCGACAGACTCCGTTCCTGTGTTTAGGTATGCTTACGAATCAAGAACTGCTGTTCTTGGATGGAGGATCACTTTGCCGCATCGAGCCGTCACTCTCAGCCTCTTCGGCGTCCTGCTTGCCGTCTTGACAACGTGTATTTCGCCACACGTATTCGCGGCATCGTCAAACGTTTCCTTTGCGCCGTCGGCGTCTTCGGTCGAAGCATATGATTTTATGGAAGTCGCGATTAACGTCGCAAAGCCTCGCGCCCGCAATCCGTTTACCGATGTTTTGGTCAGCGGAACATTTGAGTCTGCAACTGGTGGGAACGTATGGCACGTGGACGGCTTTTGCGACACGCCCGATGGCTCGGTTTATAGGATTCGATTTATGCCGCCCGCCCCGGGTACATACAAGTACTCCATCACTTATCGTCAAGGCGCATTGAAGAAAGACTTTGCAGGCACTTTTCTAGCAACTGATGGGCATCGAAAAGGTCCCATTCGCATCGATCCGCAATACCGCTGGCATTTCATCTGGGAGGGAACGGGCGAACACTATTTCTTCAATGGCACGACTGCTTACTGGCTCACCGGGTGGAAGGACGAGCGCATCATTCGGAATAGTATTGACCGCCTTCACCGGCTGAAGGTGAACCGAATCCGGGTCACTGTCGCGGGCAGAAGCAATCTCTTTTTCGGAGAACCCGTGATGATAGGCGACAACTATTCGAACTTGCCCACCCCGTGGGTCGCTGAACGTCCGAACGACTTCACGCACCCCGGCTTCGATTACACGCGGTTCTATATCCCCTTTTGGCAGAAATTTGAGCGCATGCTCAAATATGCGCGCGACCGCGATGTGATCATCTCAGTCATATTCGACATGAACGATAATAAGGTCCATCCGGCGGCAGGCAGCGAAGATGAAAGGCGCTTTCTGCGTTATGCGGTCACTCGATTCAGCGCTTTCTCCAATGTCACCTGGGATCTCGGCGACGACTTGGATGGATATCGCGATGACAAGTGGACACACGAAACGGGCACGCTTGTTGAGCAATGGGACCCCTATCACCACCTCGCGACGAGCCACCCGATGAAAACCGTTCACCAGGATCGGGGCTCAAAATGGTTTGGCTTCACTTCTTATCAGGATTGGTCGCGGCATCAGCACGCACTTATGTTGGCCTCCCGTGAGTTGCAGAAAAAGGCCGGTAGAATCATCCCGCAAACCAATGAAGAATACGGGTATGAAGATCATTACCCGTTATGGGCCACGCCAGGGTCCGATTCGGCGGACGTATTGCGTCGAACGGCTTGGGCCATCGTGATGGCCGGCGGCTATCAAACTACGGGCGAGACCTGCAGAAGGGGCACAAACATCTATCCGGATACCGGCGGCGGCTGGATGAACGGCCGCGGCGACGACACCATGACCATGCTTCTTGGATATGGCCATATGGTGGACTTCATCACAAGCTTCGAATGGTGGAAGACGGAGCCGCACGATGAACTCGTGAACAACGGCAATTATTGTCTTGCAGAACCCGGAAAAATTTATGCGATTTACTTACCGAAGAGCGGGAATGTCACGGTAAAGCTGGAGCCTGGCGAGTACGATGCGACATGGGTGTCCGCTCTCAGTGGCGAAAAAGTGCCCCTCCCAATTGCGAAAGGACCTTTGTGGACCTCTCCAGAAGCGCCGGACAGGAATGATTGGGCACTGTTGCTACAGAGAAGACGGTGAACTCCAGTCGCGCTCGAGAGATCACGCTCGCTTCAGACGTTCAGGGACTTCAAGTAAGGCACGCTCTGCGGCATCAGCAACGGATCCTGTTCAAGCTCGACGAAGTAGTTCTTTATGCCGCCTACTTTTGCGGCTGTAAAGACGGCCTTCCAATCCACGACCCCCTTGCCCAACGCAACCTGGCGGAAGCCGGACTTGGTGGAGGGATCCTTCACCCAATCCTGGCAATGCATGGAGAGGTAGCGGCCCGCATACTTGTGGAAGTAGGTCACCGGGTCGTAGCCCTCCTGCCAGCTAGAGACCTGAAACTGCAGCTTAGTGGTGGCGGGATTGAGCTCGGCGATCATCATGTCGTAGACCGGTTTGCCGTCGATGTGTGCCGAGACGAAGCCTTCATTGTGCAGCAATGCGACGATGCCTGCGGCGTGGGCCTTTTCGGCGAAGGCGTTGAAGGGCTCGACGTAACGTTTCACGTCGTCGACTGTCTGGGTGGTTTTAGGGCCGAACGGTCCAAGCGCGGCGATTGCCATCTGCGTCATGCCGAACGCCTTCGCATAGGCGATGCTCTTATCCGCCTCTTGAAAAAGTTCTTTCGCCGACCAGTGCGCGGAGATGCAGCCCAGTCCCCAGTCGTTCAGCATGCGCCGCAACTCCTGCGGCTTGTACTGCTGGAGGCTCGCAAAATCGGCGTAGCCGTATGGCGAGCACAGCTCAATCTGAGTGAACCCTGCTGCACGCAATCCCTTC
The DNA here is from genome assembly GCA_036379475.1 of Bryobacteraceae bacterium. GTDB lineage: Bacteria > Acidobacteriota > Terriglobia > Bryobacterales > Bryobacteraceae > Bog-105. The sequence goes on from DASVGP010000117.1 coordinate 103,358, forward strand.
ATGGTGCCGGCGAAGTCCGTACCGATCGACTTGCGCACAGGATAGGTCTGGCATCCGATCGGCAGGCCAAGCGGATTGGCAGACAGATAGCGGGTGCCGGTGAGGAGAGCCGAAGCAGCAGCCCCTCGTATGAGAAACATTCTGCGATTCATCGTGTGCATGATCCTCCTTAAGCAATGAAAAAACTATACCACCGACGCAATGCGCCCGCTGTTCGAGGCGAGAGAAAGCCCGGAGATACAAGCACTTGACAAAGAGATCGCCGCGCTGGCAGTAGAACAGCGCCAGCTTGCTTTCGCGTTTCGTCCGAATGCTGAGGCAGAACACCGGCGAGATCACGGACAAAACCATGCGGTGCTTTTGGAACCGTGGAAACAGCAACGCTCACGTGATCAGGATTCCCGGCATCCGATCCGCAAGCGTACGAAAGCACCTGAAGCGAAACGCTAGGACTCTTCAGGTTACACACTCATCACACACATGTGACGCAATGCAACATCCGACCCCCTTGGACCGTAGATTCGCGCTCATAGAATTAAGCTGAATTGTGAATTCGCCGATTCGGATATTGAAGAATCGCGCTTGCCGCTCGCTGGGGACCTCCCGAGTTCCGGAGCGATTGCCCTAGCGTTTTGGCGTTTTGCCCGAACGCAGCATCTTCCAGAATTTGCACCGCTGCCGATTGAAGCGCCTGGGGGTGAACTGCCGTAGGTGCAATCGTGAGTCCCGCGCCGAGTTCGGCGACGCGCGCTCCTGTAAGGTGCTGATCTCCCCGCTGCGGGACCACCAGCATCGGCACGCCAAAGTACAGCCCTTCGTTGATGCTGTTCATCCCTCCATGGGTAATCATCAAGGCCGCACGGCGCAGAATGGCAAGCTGAGGCACGTACGAACAGACAATGAAATTTTTCGGGATAGCTCCCTTGATTGGAGAGGAGCCCGCCGCGACGACAACCTGCCAGGGACGGTCTGCAAACGCCTCGAAGCAGGCAATGTAGAAGCTCGGAGCGTGGTGGAACGTCGTGCCCAAAGAAATGTAAATGAGGGGCGCCCCGGTGAGCCGGTCCCAGGGGAAGTCGATGTCTGCATCCCGATTCTGCGGAATATAGGGACCCACGAATTGATAACGCTCGTCAAACGCATCTCCATTAAGCTGAAACTTACGCGAAGTGAAGATCACGTTTAACGGCTGCGGGTTGCCAAGGTAATCGATAATCCCGGGGAGAGGGATTTGGTATCGACCGTTGAGCCGCCTCGCTATTTCCAGATACGCACTCAGTTTCGTAATCCCGGAAACCAATTTTTCGGCATCTGCCCTTCCATAAAGGAGATTCACTAAGTCTGCTACCGACACTAGGCCGGGCTGGATTCCGAACACGACAGACAAAGTGATTGCGGGAACACCCAACACGCCGGCTGTTAAGCGGCCCCATAGGCTTTTGGTATCGAGGAGCACGTAGTCGGGAATATCGCTCTTGAGTTCCTGAATCAGTTTGGGCAGCAGTTCTTCCGTTAGTGCGGCCAGACGGACCATGTCGCTGAAGAGTCCTTCGGTGGGCGGGCTGGGATCGAACTGTTCGTACGCGGCAGGATAGGTGCGGAACTCAGCGCCGGATGCTTCGATTTTTTTGCGGGAGCGTTCGGTGGCATAGAAGAGCACGCGCTCTCCGCGCGCGGCCAGCTCTTTGGCAACGCCGAGCGCGGGGGCGATATGCCCGTGAGTCGGATAACTGAAGACGACAGCGGTACTCACAGCAAGCCTGTCACGCGACAAGACTCTGGGACGGGACAAAGAGATCCGCGCTGTGCTGAATCCATTGCACCAGGCGTCCGACGCCTTCTTCGGGCCGAACCTTCGGGCTCCAACCGGTGGCGCGATGGAATTTCCGGTAATCGGTGACGAAGTAGCGGAGGTCGCCGAAGCGTTCGGGAGCGAACGACACTTCCGGCTGGGTGTCGGTGAGTTTTCTGATCAGTGCAATCGACTCCAGCAAAGAAATCATGGAACCGCGTCCGCCGCCGAGATTGTAAATCCCCGGCTTCCGTGAGCGATAGAACGCATCGAAAGCGGCTGCCGCATCGGAGGCGTAAAGAATATCCCGAAGCTGCTTGCCGGTGCCGAAAATCGTGATTGGCATTCCAAGAACCGCGCGAATCGCAAAATTCGCCACCCAGCCGTGATCCTCGCCACCAAACTGATTAGGTCCATAGATGCCGGTCAGCCGGAAGCAGGCGGCCTGGAGCTTATAAGTATCGATGTAGCTTTGGATATAGATTTCGTTGCTGCGCTTCGATGCGTGCAAGGGCGTGACTGAGCCTTGGAGCAAGGGCTCGTCTTCGCCGATCTCAACCGGCTCGCGCATATAGCGCGTGGGGGCTTCGGTGAGAGAAGCATTAATCGCGTCGGGTCCAAACGTATGAATGCTGGAGCAGATGGCGACCGGGATTCCGGCGAGTCTCGCAGCTTCGAGGACATTGAACGTGCCGCGGGTATTGGTGGAAAAATCAAGCTCCGGGTCTTCCCACGAAATGGTCATCGCGGGTTGGGCGGCCGTGTGACAAATATAGTCGGACGTTTTCGCATACGAGACGAGTGTGTCTTTGTCGCGAATGTCCTCGACGGCTATGCGAACTCCCAGGCCTTCCAATTCCCGGCGATTCGAGTCGCGAGCCGATTCGCGCATATACGGGTTACGCGAAAATTCATGCTTGGCGAGATTGTCATAGGCGACGACGTCCGCGCCTCTTTGGCGGAAGTGGCTGCAAACGTGATAGCCGAGAAATCCACATCCGCCGGTTACTAGTACCTTCATCAATGTTTCCTTCCAGTATTTGAAATCTACGCGCGCTGGCCGCCGAACCGCTGCCGCAGCATCATTCCCGTCACCGCGAGCACGCGCGGCAGCTTGACCCAGGCATTTCGAGCCGACCTGTAGTACTGTTCGGATCGGGACGAAACCAGGTTTAGGAGACGGCTCTTATAAAAACGCTTGTTTCGGAAGATCACATTCTCTTCGCGATTGAGGCATTGCTTCCAGGAAATATGCTTTTCGAAGCCGTGCGCACTAAAGAATGCAAGCGCCTCAGTCATCGTGCAGCCGCCTTTGTACAACGGCGCGCTATGGATGTTCACTTCTATCTGAATCTTCTTCACATCCCGCAGCCGGTCTCCGAGCGACTCCACGACGCGCAGATCTTCTCCCTGCGCGTCAATCTCCAGCAGATCGACGGTCTCAATTCCGTTCGCTTCCATAAAGCCATCCAGGCGGATCACCTCCACCTCGAAGCGATCCACCATTTCGAAGTTCTTATACGGATGCCACTCATGGACCCAGTTCTTGTTGGCGTTCTCGTCAAACTCCTGAAGAGAGGAGCAGTCATCATGACAGGCGATATGAAACTGGGCGGTTCCGCGGAAATTCGAGATCGCCGCGGGCACCACTTCAGCCGTCCGCATGCCTTCGGTTTTCCGGCGAAGGATCTCGACGCAGCGGGGATTGGGCTCGAACAGGTAGAGGCGATGGCCGTGCTTCCGGCACGTTTCGATCAGTTCGTCATCGCCAATATAGGCGCCCACTTCAAAAATCGTTTTCGAACGCCGCAAGCGGAGATTCAAGTGCAACATGCTCAGCTCCTTAATGAATTCTTTCTTGCTCTTTCAATTGAAGAATTTCGTCGGCGGCGCGTTTACATCCTCCAGCCGTTCGAAGGGTCTGTCCCATGGCGGCGGACTTACGGCGGAAGCCGGCATCCCCCAGAACACGCTCTGCCAGAGCGGCAAGCCGCTCCGGGGCCGCTTCCGATCGGTTCAGAACCACCCCCGCGCCGACCTTATGAACCTGATTGGCGACGACGTGGTGGTCGGCCTGGCTCGGAAGCACGACCATCGGGACGCCGCAATACATGGCCTCGTGAACGCTGTTCAGCCCGCCATGCGTAAGAAACAGAGATGCCTGTGACAGCACGGCCAACTGCGGCACATAGTCGCGAACCATGAAGTTTGCAGGCGGCTCCGGCAGTTTGCTACGGTCCAGGCGATGACCTACAGCCATCACCACCTGAGCCGGCCAACGGCCAAACGCTTCGAAACAAGTGCGGTAAAACTCAAGGCTGTCGTTGTACATCGTGCCCAGGGAAATGTAAATCAGGCTTTGCCCAACCGATGTATTGAGCGGAAGCCGATGCGGTTCGATCTGCTCCGGCAGCGAAGGGCCTACGAATTTATAGCTTTCGTCGAAAGCGTTGCCGCCGATCTGAAAATCTCGCGAGGTCAGAACAATGTTGAGCGCTTGCCGGTTGCCTAGGTAGTTGATCATTCCAGGACAATTTACGCAGTACTGGTGGCAGAGGCGGCGCGCGGCATCGAAATAAGTGGACAAGCCGTGAAGCCCCGCCAGCGCGTGAGCATGCGGAGCGGCTCCATAAAGATGTTCGATGAGCTGACCGGAAGTCAGTAAGCGCTCGTTCATGGCCAGCATGGACGAGAGCGTAACCGTCGGCACGCCCACGATCTGGGCGACGAGATTCCCCCAGACGGCGTGCGCTTCGAGCAGCAGGTAATCGGGGCGTACGGCGCGCACCTGTTCCAACAGGGCGGGCAGAATCGTTTCCGCCGTTCCGATCAGCCCCGCCATGCCGCCGAGCATTCCTCCGCGGGAAAGGTTGCGTTCGAACAGCTCGTGCGCGCCGTAGGCGCGGAATTCGGCGCCGGTCTGCTCCACCCGCGCCCGAAACGGCTCGCTCGAAAAATAAACGACCTGCTCGCCGCGCCGGACTAATTCGGCAATGATGGGCAGCGTAGGATTGGTGTGCCCGGCGGCGGGATGTCCGAGCATGCAAATACGCGACATCGTTTATCGGCTCCGGAATGCTAAAATTTCTTCCGCGGCCCGGGTGAATCCTCCGGCAGAGTGGAACGACTCGGCAATCTTTGCCGCTTCCCGGCGAAATTCGGGCTGGGACAGAATCTGGCCGGACAACTCACCCAGGGTGTCGCTATCCGGCTCGGGCCGGGTCAAACACAACCCCGCGCCCAGTTCGCTCACGCGTTTGGCAACCAAATGCTGGTCTCCATGCTGCGGAAACATAAGGAGCGGGACTTTATGCCAGAGCGCTTCGCTGGCGCTGTTCATGCCGGCATGAGTGAGAAACAGCGATGCGCGCTCCAGCACTTCCAGTTGGGGCACATATTCGCGGACAAGGAAATTTTTCGGTATTGGCTCCAAGGCGCTCCGGTCAACGCGGTCTCCCATCGATAACACCACTTGGAATTTGGAATGTTCGAATGCGCGGAAGCAGGCTCGCAGGAACTCCGGCCGATTGTTATAAATCGTGCCGAGCGAAATGTAGATCAACGGCTCGCGAGAAGCGTCTTCGACGCGGAAGCTCCGGTCTTCGCCACGCGGCGCAATGGAGGGTCCGACGAATTTGTAGGTGTCGTCGTAACGATCGCCTTCCAAATGAAAATAGCGGGACGTGAAAACGATATTGAGCGGCTGACGGTTGGCGAAAAACTCAACGATGTTCGGACTTCGCGTGCCGTAGCGCAGATCGATGCGCTGCGCGATTTGCAGGTACGCGTCGAGAGCTTCGATGCCCGCGAGAAGCACTTCTTTCGGAGCATGACCATAGTTTTGCTGAACCATTTCCTCGACGGTAACGGCGCTGTCATTGGGAACAAAAACGGAAGCCAGATTAACTGCAGGAATCGCTAAGATCTGCCGGATCAGATTGCCCCAAACGCACATGGAATCGATCAGCAGATAATCCGGCCGCTCTTCCTGAATGCGCTTGAGCAAGGCGGGCAGAATCTCTTCGGCCAAGCCCATCAGGTAGGCCATCACGCTGTAGAGACCGCCGCGGTGGGCGGGCGGCCGAAATGCTTCGGCATTTCCGTAATCGGCGAATTGCGCGCCGGTTGCTTCGATTTTCTTCCGAAATGGCTCGGTGGCAAAATAGACGACGCGCTCCCCACGGCGCACCAATTCGGCGACGACGGGAAGCGTTGCGTTGATATGCCCGTGTTCGGGAAGATTTAAGACGATGGCGGTAGGCATCTTTCGTTAATCCTGAAGAGCGACAACTTGGACACGCGAGCTCGCTTCGGCCAAACACGCCGCGAGTTTTTTTCCAAGTACGGCAACATGCGGCGGCCGCAGCATGGTGAGGTGATCGCCTGGCACGAAATGCACCTCGACATTTCCCAGCGACGACCACCCCCATGTCGGATCGCGCGAATCGGCCGGTGCGTGTTCCGGCGCCTTTTCGGTCCGATAGAGAGTGATTCCAGCTCGCACACCGCCGGTTGCTGTGTACTTCACCTGGGAATGGGCTTTGAATAGCTCCACGACTGCCGACAGGTGTTCTACGCCGGCATCGTCCGGGAACAGATCCGCCCGGGTCAGCGCTTCTTTAAAGCGCAGCAATTGCGCCGTAAATTCGAGCCCGCTGAGAGTTTCGGCGGAAAGGTCGAGATCGGGATTGAGCAACTGGCCGATTTTGCTTGCCAGCTCGGCGATCCAGTGCGCGTTGTCCCAAGCGGCCATGTCGCGATACTCGGCCATGACCGGCGCGGGGGTGTCCAGGATGGCGAGTACGGCGACCGCTTCTCCTTTTTGCTCCAAGAGCCGAGCCATCTCGAACGCGACCCATCCACCAAGCGAATGCCCACCCAGCCAGTACGGCCCGTGCGGCTGCAAGCTCTGGATGGCGGCAAGATAATGTGACGCCATTTGTTCCACGCTGGTGTGCGGAGCGGCTTCGCCGTCCAAACCCAGCCCTTGTAGACCGTAAAAAGGCTGGTCCGCGCCGAGTTCCCGCGAGAGGTTGTAGAGATAGATCGTATTTCCGCCCGCTCCCGGAACGCAGAAGAACGGCAGATTGCTTCCGGAGGGCTGCATGGGAACGAGCGCGGACCGCGGACCGGCATGCCGGTTGCGGCGCAACGCGGCGGCGAGCTGCTCGATCGTCGGAGCGCGAAGCACAGCCGAGAGCGGAATGTCCTCTCCGAATGCCTGCTGCACGCGCGTCATCAGCTTGACGGCGAGAAGAGAATGGCCTCCGAGATCGAAAAAGTTCTGCCGGATCCCGATGGGCCGGACATTCAAAATCTCTTCCCAGAGTGCGGTGAGTTGTACCTCGATGGGATCGCGCGGCCTCGTGCGGTCTGTCTCGGCTGCGTGCGCCGCCGGGGAGGGAAGCGCGGCCCGGTCGACCTTTCCGTTCGCGGTAAGAGGCAGCCGATCGATCGGCAGAAGCAATGCGGGCACCATGTAGTCGGGCAGGCGTTCGGCGAGATAGCCGCGCAATTCAGCGACACTTGGCGGCGCGCCGATCGGAACGAAATACCCGGCCAGCATCGGCTTTCCATCCGCGCCGGCGGCGGAAATCACTGCGGCTTCGCTTACGTTCGGATGGCCGGCAAGCGCTGCTTCGATTTCACCCGGCTCAATCCGGTAACCACGTACCTTGAGTTGTGCGTCCGACCGGCCAAGAAATTCGAGATTGCCGTCCGGAAGATGCCGTACGAGATCTCCAGTGCGGTAAATGCGGGAACGGGAGTCGCCCGTAAAGGGGTCTTGAAGGAAACGCGCGCGAGTCACTTCCGGTAAGTTCAGGTATCCCCGTGCGACTCCGGCTCCTCCTATATACAGTTCCCCTGCCACGCCGAACGGAACCGGCTGCTGGTTCTTATCCAGAACGTAAAGCGTCGTGTTCGCGATGGCACGGCCAATGGGCACGTTGCCGGAGATGGACGTTTCCGCAGTGTAAACGCAGCAGCCCACAACAGTTTCCGTCGGCCCGTATTCATTAATCAGCTCGATTTCGGGCGCATGTTGTTGCCAATAACCGAGCATGTCGCCGCGCAAAGCTTCGCCGCCAATGACAAAGCGATTCGCGGCCCGGGCGTAAGAGCCGGGAGAACCAAGGTGGCTGAGCACTTCGAGATGCGCGGGCGTCAGTTTGACCAGGCTGAATCGCCGGCCAGATGTGAGCGCACTCTGTAAGGCCTCAATACCCTCTTCCTCGGGCAAAAGTACGAGAGTTCCGCCGGTCAGTAGCGGAGGGAACAGGCTTGTGATTGCAGCGTCGAAGCCGATCGCCAAATTCAAGGGAGCGCCGCTGCCTTCGGCAACCCGGTAGGCTTCGATGGCCCAGCAGAGGTAATTGGTTAAGCCGCGATGGACGATCAGGGTGCCTTTGGGACGTCCGGTTGAGCCCGAAGTGTAGATCACGTACGCGAGCCGATCCGGATGGCTGCCGGTTTCAATATTTGGCGCGGACCCGGCGGAGGTTGTACTTTCATCCCTATCCAGGCAGAGTAGATTTGCGCCGGCCGGAGCGGGTAAATCACGGGCAAGATCGCCGGCGGTGAGCAGGACGCGGATCGAGGCGTCCTCCATCATGAAGCGTTTGCGCTCGACGGGATAACTGGGGTCCAGAGGCAGATAAGCGCCTCCCGCCTTCAGCACAGCGAGAATCGCAATGACGAGTTCGGGCGAGCGCTTCAGATGAATGCCGCAAATCACCTCGGGACCGACGCCGAGCGTCTGTAGGCGGTGAGCGAGCCGGTTGGCGCGATGATTCAGCTCGCGGTAACTTAGCTCTTCATGAGTTCCGAACTGCTCTAGGGCAACGGCATCCGGCGTACGCTCCGCCTGTTTTTCAAACAGCCGCCGGACACAGACATCGCCATAGTCGATTTGAGGGCCTTGGCCGGCAGCAAGGATTCGTTCGCGCTCCGTTTGCGAGAGGAGGGGAATTTGCGAAACACGCTGATCGGGGCTGGAGACAACCGCTTCTAGCAGGGCCAGGAAGCAGGAGGCCATGCGCTCCACCGTCTCTCTTAAAAAGAGATGTGTGTTGAATTTGAAAGCGGCGCTGAGGCGCCGTTCGTATTCGGTTATGTGTAAGCCGAGATCGAATTGGCCTTCTTCCTCGTCCAAGAGATACGGCTCCATCTCCAGGCTTCCGGCGGCCAAACCCTGCCGGTACGCCGGGGCCGGCTTCGATAGCGCAAAATCCACCTGGAAGAGAGGAGAGCGGCTTGGGTCGCGCCGCGGCTGCAGCCGCTCCACAAGCAGCGGGAACGGAAACTCACGATGTTCGAGCGCATCGGCGGTAACGCGGCCCATTCGCTTTAGAAATGCTGCGAATTCCGGATCTCCCGAAAGATCGGCGCGCACAGGAACGGGATTCACGAAGTAGCCGATCACATCCGCGAACTCGCCGGGACGGACGGAGGTTGCGGACCCGACAAGGATGTCCTCTTGTCCGGTGTAACGATGGAGCAGTACCTGAAAGGCTGCGAGCAGAGCGGTGTAGAGCGTCACGTTATATCGGCTCGCGAAAGCTCGCAGACGTACGGTAAGTTCTTCGGGGATCTGGATGGTATGCCGCGATCCCTGGAACGTCTGCAACGCCGGCCGCGGAAAGTCTAACGGCAGATTGATTACCGGCAATTCACCGGATAATTGCCGTTCCCAGTAGGACCACAGACGCTCGCCCTCGCTGCCGCTTAGCTTCTTTTGTTCGGCCGCGACAAAGTCGGCATAAGTGTGCGCAAGGGAGGGAAGGAATGGGGATGTGCCGGAAGTATGGGAACGGTAGAGCACTTGCAATTCGTCGAGCAGCGCCCACCAGGACAGAGCATCGCAGATCATGTGATGCGCTGTGAGCAGCAGGACGTGTTTTTCGCCGGACCTTCGGCATAGCACCGCGCGAAAGAGCGGCCCGGAGCGAAGATCGAACGGCCGGCGCGACATTTCCGAAAGCCGTTCGGTAAGCTCGCCCGGCGCATACGAGCGGCAGTCGACTTCGAGCGAGACCGGCTGCCGCGCGTGAACCTGTTGCAGAGGCTCTTCGTCCATATCGGCGGGCATGGTGGTCCGCAGGGCCGGATGCCGGTCGATTAAGGCTTGTAACGCATTCCTAAGCGCCTGAACATCGACGCGTTTGGAAATCCGCAGCGCAACAGCCACGTTGTAAGCGCCGCTTTCCGGTGCGCTTTGGTGAATGAACCAAAGCGCCCGCTGGCCATAGGAGAGCGGAAACAGCGCCGGTGCGGAAGCCTGCGTGTCCATTTGTGCTGGCGCGGCTACAGGCTTTGCCTCATCGACCGATTCCAGGATGGATACCGACAGGCTCGAGACAGTGGCGGACAGAAATTGGCCGAGCGGAAGGTCTGCGCGAAATTCCCGGCGGACCCATTCTTTCAGCTCGGAGCTCATCAGCGAGTCCAGACCGAGCTGCAAGAGAGAGCGTTCGCGATCCGGCTGTGACGGTAAGCCCAAAACCGAGGCGATCTGGTTTCCGACCGCGCCGGCGACGATTTCAAAGCGTTCCGCGGCTGGAGCGGCGTCAAGTTCCGCCAGAGTCCCCGCGCTTGCAGCCTGCGGAGCAGGCGGTGCACTACTGCGAGCCGTGGGGGTCTCGTGAGGATCCCGATCGAGCGCCCAGTAGCGTTGCCGCTGGAACGGATAGGTGGGCAGCGCGATGGATCGGCCCGGCTGGCGGTAGCCGCTCTCGAAGGCGGCCCAATCGATGGCAGCGCCCGCTGTATAAAGAGCACTTAGGGTGTCCAATATGCAGCGCCATGTACGCCCCGGTTCGGGAGCAGGCAGCCGCAGAACAAAATCGGCATCGCGGGCATGATCGGCGGTTTCCGGCAGGATGCCCCAGGAACGCCACAATTCGGCGAGAGCGAGCGAAAGCGTCTGGCGGCATCCCTCGAATATGGGTTGAAATGCCGGATAGGCATCGCATAGCTCGCGTCCGATCTCGGGAGATAACTCATTGCCAAAGGCAAAAGCGATGCGCGGCGGCCGCGGAGACGATCGTGCAGAAACCGTATGCAGCAACGAATGGGCTTCTTCCAGCGACTCCGCCACAACTGCAGCGCGATATTCGAAATGGGTGCGGCCGGCATTTGCGGTGAAGCAAATGTCTGACCAGAGCGGCTGCGGGCGCGCGTCGAAGTAAGCACGATAACGCGCCAGCAATTCACCGAACGCCTTTTCGGTTTTTGCGTTCAGGGTGAAAATCCGTGGCGTTGCCGCGTCCTGTGGGGGTGCGGCACCGATGGCGGGCGCTTCTTCCAGAATCGCGTGGGCGTTGATGCCGCTCAGACCAAAGGAACTGACGCCGGCGACACGCTTGCCTACGCTGTCCCAGTGCATGGATTCGGTAGGCACTTTCAGCGGCAGATCTTGCCAGGGTATGTGCGGCGTCGGAGTTTCGAGATGCAGATGGGCCGGAATCTGCCGATGGTGCAAGGCCAGGGCCACCTTTAATAAACCTGCGATCCCCGAGGCCGCTTCGAGATGCCCGATGTTCGTTTTGACCGAACCGACCAGCAGCGGTTTTTCCCGCTCACGCCCGATCGCGCGCGCGATCGATTGCAGCTCGATCGGATCTCCCAGACTCGTTCCGGTGCCGTGCGCTTCGATGTAGCCGATCTCGGAGGGAGAAACTTGTGCTGCCCGTAGTGCTGCCCGAAGCACTTTTTCCTGCGCCACGCCGTTGGGAACCGTCAGACCCGCGCTCGCACCATCGTGGTTTACGGCCGATCCACGAATCACGGCAAGGATGCGGTCGCGGTTCGCAACGGCATTCGACAGCCGTTCCAGAACCACCATGCCGCAGCCCTCGCCGCGGCCATATCCATCGGCACTGGCGTCGAATGTCTTGCAGCGGCCATCTTTCGCCAAAGCGCGCAGCTTGGACAGCATCACCGTGGTCAGGGGATCGAGCACAATGTTGACGCCGCCCGCGAGCGCCAATTCGCACTCGCCTGCCCGAAGAGCCTGGCACGCCAGATGAATGGCAACCAGCGAGGACGAACAGGCGGTCGCACAGGTCATGGACGGGCCTTGCAGACCTAAGAAATAGGACAAGCGTCCGGCCAGGAAGCTCGGATCGTTGCCGGTGAGAACATACGGGTCGGCTTCCTCCCGCTCGGCGCCATACGCTTGCCGCAGCGCATAATCGGAAGACATAAAGCCGGCATAGACGCCTGTTCGGTTCGCCTTCAGGCGTTCCGGCGCAACGGCGGCATTTTCGATAGCCTCCCAGCCGACTTCGAGCAGAAGACGCTGCTGCGGATCGAGGCGGATGGCTTCACGCGGAGAGATGCCGAAAAATTCGGCATCGAAGCTCTCGATCTCTTCGAGGAAGCAGCCTTCGCGGACATAGGTCTTCCCGGGAGCATGGAAGTCTTCGTCGTAATAAGCTTCGGCGTTCCAGCGTCCGGAGGGAACAGGGCCGGTCGCGTCCACTCCATCGCGAAGAAGCTGCCAGAATGCTTCCGGCGAATCGGCTTTCCCCGGAAACCGGCACCCGGCTCCGATAATGGCGATGGGTTCCGATGCCGGACGTTCGCTCGCCGCCAGCCGCGCACGCAGGCTGCGTATCTCGATGAGCGCCGCTTTGAGAAGATCGCTTTCAGCCAACATTTGCGTACGATTCCCCTAACTCCTGGGCCAGCAATTTCACGATCTCGCTATGAGGCAGCGCCTCCAGATCCGGAGCGGCTAAGTCTTTCTGCTTGCTCGCTGCACTGGGCTCGTCGGGGATGGCGGATTTTACGAACTCGATTAAAGACTCGAGCGTGGGATAGTCGAACGCCAGGGTAGAAGGCAGCACCATGCCGAGATCGGCCTGCAGGCGATTGCGGAACTCGACTGCCGTCAACGAATCCATGCCCAATTCAAAAAACCTCTCGCGCGGAGCAATATGAACCGATGGATCGATCCCAAGAACGATCGCGAGCGCCCGGCGTACGCGATCGGTGAGCGTTGCGGCACGTTCGACCGGAGGAATCAATTGCACAGGGACCTGGGAATTCTCTTGAGGAGTAGAGGCTCGCTTGAAGTGTTCGAAAAGGCGTGGCGGCCCAGCCGGAAATTGCGTCAGGAATTTGGGCCAGTCGGCTGGAAAAAGGCCGATTTGGGCTGGCGCCGTGCCGTTCGCCAGTAGCTCCAGCAGGATACCCGTGCCGATTTTCTCGTCAATGGGCGCAACACCGCGCGCAGCCATGCGGCGCAGGATTTCATCCGAAGCCATTCCCGCTCCCTTCCAGGCGGCCCAATTGATGCTGCATGCGGGCAACCCTAGTGAGCGGCGATGATGAGCGAGAACGTCGAGGAACGTATTGGCAGCCGCATAATTCGCCTGTCCGGAAGAACCGGTCAGCGACGCCGCCGAGGAAAAACAGATGAAGAAATCGAGCGGCAGATCTTTCGTGCAGAGATGCAGGTTCCAAGCGCCCTGGATCTTCGGAGCGGCGACCTTCTCGAATCGTGCGAGCGTCTGGCGATCCAACGAGCCGTCGTCGAGAACGCCGGCGGAATGGAGGATGCCCTTCAAAGGCGGCATACCCTTCAGCGTTTCAGCGAAAATCTTTGTAGTTTGTTCTTGCCGGGAAATATCGGCTTGGCAAACGATCACTTCCGCGCCGAGACGCCGCAGTTCTTCGAGCTCTGGCAGATCGTGCCCGGAGCGGCGCGTAACTAATACAAGATGCCTGGCTCCGTGCACGACGAGTAGGCGCGCGGAGATCAGCCCCAGTGCGCCGAGCCCGCCGGTAATGAGAAAGGTAGCGTCCGAACGGAGCGGAAGACCGGCATTTGCGCTCTCGGGAAGCGCGGCGCGCACCAGCCGCGCTGCGTACCGAACACCGTCGCGCCAGGCGATGCGCTGCTCTTCGTCGCGCGATTCCAGTTCGTTGAGAAGAGTTCCCGCACTTTCCGCAGGGCTTGCGTCATCGAGATCCACACAGGTGCAATCCAGTTCCGGATGCTCCTGATTCGCTGCCAGAGCCAGTCCCCACACCGGGGCTTGCTGGATCTCCAGGGCACCGGAGGATACAGGCTGCGCGCACTGCGTCACCAATAGGACGCGCGCCGGCGACGCGGCCTTCATGGCCGCTTGGATCAAATGAAGGCTGCTGCCGTAGACGAGCGATTTTGTATCAGCGATGGTGCGGGCATCCAGACTCCACAGATGAACGATTCCATCGAGCGGTCCGGCCTCTTTCAGGAGCCGTTTGAGATCTTCCGACGCGTCCGGGCGAAGGACAAAACGGGTGCCGTCGGTGTTGCGGTATGCCTCGCCATAGCGAGCCACGAGGACGCGGCGGGCCTGTGGGATCAATCGGTCGTATAACTCATTGGCAACTGCATGCGCGCCGGCCAGGATCAGCCAGCTACCGCTCCGCGGCGTTCGCGGCTGTTCTTCGAGAGGCTTTCGGTCCCAACGCAGTTCGAGCAGATGCTCGCGGAGTGCCTTTTCGTGTTTTTGGGGCAGCGGCTTCAACGAAAGTCGTTCCAGCTTGCCGATTTGCTCGCCGTTTTCGGAGAAGAGATCGAGGTCCGCTTCGACCGTGGCCGCCTTCGGCTCGCTTATAAGCCGCGCGTGGCACCAAATCCGGCCGCCCGCATGGCCATGCAAACGCCAGCTTTTAAAACCAAACGGGATGTAGTTGTCGGTTGGGAGATCGCTGCGCCCGCGGATCGCCGCCGCGACGGTTTGCAGCGCGGCATCCAACAGCACCGGGTGCATGCGATAGCGGACATCGGGAGTCTCGCCGGGCAATTGAATCTCCGCCAAAGCTTCGCCGTCGCCACAGCAGAGTTTGCGGATCGCGCGGAAACTCGGACCGTACTCCAGGCCGCGCGCCGCCATTGCACGATAATGCTCTTCGGGTGAAATCGCTTGCCCGCATCGCGATTGGATGCGTACGGGAGGAGCCTTCGAGGCGTGCGCTATTGGCTGCGCAGAACGCAGCTTCGCGCTGGCATGACGCATCCACTCGCCGCCTGCTTGGGGCCGGCTGTGCAGGGAAAGATCTGCTTCGCCGTCGTGAACGGAAGCGAGAAGCTGCACTCGCCGAGGGCTGCCCGCTTGCAGCCGAAGAGCATTTTCAAAAAGAATGCCGGCGATCTCCGTTTCTTTTTCCGGAAAGACCTGTTCCGCCGCCGCGAGCATCATTTCGGCGCTTGCCGCCGCCGGAAACACAACCTCGCCGTTGACTTTGTGGTCGGCTAAATACGGCGGATTTTTCGCATCGATCTCGATCTGCCAAAGCGTGAATCCATCCCTGCCGGCTGCATCAATGCGCTCGCCTAAAAGCGGGTGCAATCCCGTTTGCTTTGCCTCCCGCGGCTTTTGCAGCGCTGTGCCGAGCTGATCAAACCAGTAACGCTGCCTCTGCCAGGGGTAGTGCGGCAAAGCGATACGCCGATATGGTTCGCGATAGACCTGTTTCCAGTCGACGTTCTGCCCCGCGTTGTACAGGCGCGCGAGACTGTCGAACAGAGAGTCTCGCTCGTTTTCTTTGCGGCGAAGAGAGGCCAGCACGGTGACGTTTTGCTTGTGGCGCTGCGCCGTCTGCAGAATGGAGGAGCCGAGCACCGGGTGTGGGCTTACTTCGAGAATCGTTGTATAACCTGCTTCGAGTAATTGCTCCGTCACTCGCGTGAAGAGAAACGGCTCCCGCAGATTCCGGCCCCAATAACGGCAGTCCAGATCCGTGCCCTCAATTGTCGAGCCGGTCACTGTGGAAAGGATGGGAATCTCCGCCGCACGCGGCTTTAGATCCGACAGAGCAGCTACCAACTCCGGCTGCAGTGCGTCCATGTGTGGCGAGTGGAAAGCGATATCCACGCCCTGCAAGAGACGGGCGAAAGTTCCCTGCCCTTCAAGCGATTTCAATAATGAGGCGACGCTCTCGGGGTCGCCGGACAGTACGCTGGTCGTAGGGCTGTTGCTTCCGGCAACGGCTAATCGGCCTTCGCGGCCTTGGATGGCCCGCCGGGCTTCCTCGAGCGGCAATCCCACGACCGCCGTCCGGCCTTGCCCCGCAACCCGCTTCATCAGCCGGCTTCGTTCGAAAACGACGCGCGCCGCCTCTTCCAGAGAAAGCGCGCCGGCTGCATAGGCCGCGGCGGCTTCTCCCAGGCTATGGCCCGCGACCATCTCCGGCGTGATTCCCCAGCTTCGCCACAACGCGGCCAAGGCAACTTGAATCGAGAAGATGGCGGGCTGCGCAAGGGCCGTATCGCCCAATTGCGACAAAGCTTCATCGCGGAAAATCTCGTCGGCCAGGCTGCGGAGGGCGAGCTTGGTAAAAACCCGGTCGCATTCCTCAATCGCGGCTCGAAACACCGGTTCCTGCTCGTAAAGCAGCCGCCCCATTCCTGCCCAATGCGAGCCTTGCCCGGAGAATACGAAAGCAATGCGCGGCTTGTCAATCGCTTGCATGTCGGCTTTCCCGGACAGCCATCGCTCCAGTTGTTGTTTCAGTTCGGCGCACGATCGCCCGCGCACGGCGGTTCGGCAGGCATGATGCACGCGCCCCAGCGCCGCCGTGTAACAAACGTCCACCGCGCTCGCTTCCGTTTGGGAAAGGAATGGGAGATATCGATCGCCCAGCTCGCGCAGCGCTTCCCGATTGCGCGCGGCAATCGGAAGCACGTACGAACCGGATTCCGTGCATTTCTCCGGGGTCTCAACCCCGGCAGGCGCCTGCTGCAAAATGACGTGGGCATTCGCGCCGCCAAAGCCGAAACCGCTCACACCCGCAAGGAGAGGACGCGACTCGTCGGGCCAGGAGGAGAGCTGAGTTCGCACTTCGAACGGCAATCGATCCAATCCGATCAGCGGATTGGCTTCTTGAAAATGAAGCGTGGGCGGCAACAGCCGGCGCTCGATCGCAAGCGCCGTTTTGATCACGCCCGCAATTCCCGCCGCGGCTTCCGTATGTCCGATGTTTGTTTTTGCCGAACCAAGAATGCACTTGCTCTGCGGCTGGCGGTTGCAGCCCAATACGGATCCGAGCGCCTGCACCTCAATCGGGTCTCCCAGCCGCGTGCCCGTTCCGTGCGCCTCAATATATTGAACGCCGCCCGGCTCTATGCCAGCCCGCCGGTACGCCTCGCGCAGCACCGCCTCTTGCGCCTGTCCGTTGGGCGCCATAATACCGTTGCTGCGGCCGTCATGATTGGTGGCGCTTCCTTTAATAACGGCGATCACCGGGTCCCGATCCGCGATCGCGCGGGAAAGCAGTTTCAACACGACGATACCGGCGCCATCGCTCCGCACCATCCCGTCGGCGTCTTGATCGAAGGTGGCGCATCGTCCATGGGGCGACAACGCTCCGGCCCGCGAGAAAAACACATTGCTCTTGGGCATCAAGTTGACGCTCACGCCGCCCGCAAGCGCCAGCGAGCTCTCGCCGCGCCGCAAACTTTCACAAGCGAGGTGAAGGGCGATCAGCGATCCGGAACAAGCCGTGTCCACGACCATGCTGGGTCCGCGAAGATCCAGGAAATAGGAGAGCCGGTTCGCCAGGACGCTGTTGGCCGTGCCTGCGCCCGAATATGCTTCCGCGCGCTGCAAATTTTCAAATAGCAGGTGATCGTAATCGTTGGTCAACGATGCGACAAAGACTCCCGCCGACGTTCCCGCAAGGCCATCTGGAGAAATGCCCGCATGCTCCAGTGCTTCCCAGGAGATTTCGAGCAGCAGCCGCTGCCGCGGATCGATGTGAGGCGCCTCCCGCGGTGAAATGCCGAAAAAAGATGCATCGAACCGGTCCAGATGTTTGAGAAACCCACCCTTCCGGCTCACCACCGTTCCCGGGTGCGACCCATCCGGATCGTAAAGGGCATCAATATCCCAACGCTCTCGCGGCACGTCGGAAATCGCGTCCTTGCCATTGACTAAGAGGTTCCAGAAAGCCTCCAGGTTTTCCGCGCCCGGGTAGCGGCAGCTCATGCCGATAATCGCAACGGGCTCGTTTGCACCCTCCTGAGCCGCGGCCAATTCGGACTGTAGGGTCCGGATCGCCAGCAGCGCGCGTTTTACCGGAGATAGATTCGATTGATCGCTCACGGGACGAACTGCTCCAACAGACCAAGTAATTCCTGTTCTGCTTCTTTCTCAGACAATGCGGCAATATGGGTTCGAAGCGCGCCCGCGTTCTCTGCCTCCGGTTCGGGAATCAGGCGCGATGCCAAAGAAGAGATCGTCGAAAAGTGCCAAGTGATGGTAGGGATGACCGGCTGCCCTGTCCAGCGGCTGAGATCCTCGGCTAGCGCCACGGCGAGCACGGAATTCAGGCCGTATTCGGCGAAGGGCCTCTCGCGATCGATTGACCGTCGCTCGATACCCAGACGATCCGCGAGCCAACCCGCGATCCGTTGTTCTAATTCTTTCCGGCTGACGATCTTCGGCGTTCCGGCTGCGGGCGGTTCCACTCCCCCCTGGCTCTCTCGTAGAATGCGCTTCAAGACTTTGCCCGAGCGATTTTTCGGCAATGTGTCCACGAATTCTAAGTCGGCAGGAATCTTGACCGGCGCTAGCCGCTCTGCGCAGAAACGGATCAACTCCTCGCTCGTACTACTCGCGCCGGCTTTGAGGATCACCGCCGCTTTCACGCGCTCGCCCATCACGGCATCGGGCACTCCGAAAACAGCCGCCTCCGATACGGCGGCATGTCCCGTCAAGATGTTTTCGACCTCGGCCGGATACACATTCGACCCGCCTACGATGATCATGTCTTTGAGGCGGTCTTCCATATAGAAATAGCCGCCGGCATCCATGCGGCCGATATCGCCGGTATAAAACCATCCCTCGCGAATGGCCTGCGCGGTGTCGGCGGGCCGGTTCCAATAGCCGAGCATCACGTTCGGCCCGCGCACTGCGATCTCGCCTTTGGCGCCGGCTACGAGCGCGGCGCCGGTATCGATATCGGCGACCTTCATTTCGACGCCCTCAATAGGCGTTCCAATTGAACCGCGTCGATGCTGGGTCAGGTGGTTGTAAGCCGCGAAAGGAGAAGTTTCGGTAAGGCCATAGCCTTGATAAATGACCGTCCCGAACTTTTCGTGCCATTTGGCTTCGATTTCCAGCGGCAACACGGAGGCCGCCGAAAAGAAACAGCGTACGCCGGCCATCTGCTCGGGACGCGCTCGTTCATACAACAGCCGGAACGTGGTCGGCACGCCGCAAAAGACGGTAATCCCGTCTCTCACAATCGACTGCAAAACGGCATCGGCATCGAAGCCGCGATGCAGCACAACCGAGGCGCCCGCGCCCAGTGCGCTGTTCAGGATCGCGTTCTGCCCGAAACAATGATGCAGCGGCAGAAACAGCAGCATTCGGTCCTGCGAAGTCAGGCCAAGATATCGCCGCTTTGCCGCCATGGTGAAACACACATTTCCGTGTGAAAGCGTTGCGCCTTTCGGTGTTCCGGTCGTTCCCGAGGTGTACAGGATGGACGCTGGCTCATCTGCATGCATCTCAACCGTATCCGCCTCCGGAGAAGCTTCGGCCATCCATTTCTCAAGCGATCCGCCAGCCTTCAAAACCTGTCGAAGCTGCGGCAGGCCGGAAGCTGGAAACGTTTCATCGTCACGCCGCTCCTCAGCCGTAATGAGTACCGATGCTCCGCTGTCTCGCAGCGCGTTTTCCACCTCATAGCGAGTGGATGCGGTGTTGAGCGAAACGGCAATGGCGCCGATTTTTACCGCTCCGAGATAGCAAGAAGCAAATGCCGGAATATTCGGCAGCAGCAGCGCTACGCGGTCGCCCTTGTCGATTTCGATCTTGCGCAGAACATTCGAAACGCGGTTTGTGGCTTCGCGCAGCGCTCTGTACGAGACAACACTCGACTCGAATAAGATGGCAGCGGCATCTGGCTGCGTGTCCGAATAGCGCTCAAAACCTGCTGCGATATTCATGAGACGGCTCAAAAGAAATGGACAGGCGAGTGTTCGATAATTCTCAGGGTCAAGTCGTCGAGCGACCGCATGATCGGTCCATTGCGGCGAATATCGGCAAGAATCCGGTCCAGTTGAGCATCGATGAATATGTCGTGATCGTCCTTTATATAGGGCCGATCCGCGGAGCAGGCCCTGCCGGTGGCTTTGCGGACCGCCTCGTATAGAGGAAGCGTAGCCGGCGATAAGCAGCGCCGCGAATCGTAATGACCTTCCGACGCGTAGGTCCGCAGATCGGCCGCCTGCACGGCGAACATCAACGACAGCGCTGCATACTGTTCGAACAGATCGAGCGATTTGCGCGTCAGGCAAGAAGCGCCCATACCCTGGCTGTTTAGGTTTTGGTTGAACTGCTCGGCATGTGTAGGAAAGCGATCCGCGAGCGAGTTGCCGTAGAACAGCAGCATGGGCATGATCGAGTTTGCGGTCAACTGAAGAGCTTTCAGCCCGGTATCGATTCCGCGCTCAGTGTTGCCCACAAGCGATGCCGGCAATCCATTGTTAAACTCCGGAGCCACTAGCAGCGCGATCTGCACGTCCAAATGTTTGGCGAGCAATCCAAGGTAATGCCGCAGTTGGTCCATGGCGAGGGCGACGTATTGCGCCAGGAAGTTGCCGCAATGATAGACGGCTCCGCGCGTCGCGTCGATCAGCGGGTTATCCGTTACCGAGTTGGCTTCCACCTCCACTTGCCTGGCAATCTGCGCAAATCCGTCCACAATCGGCCCCATAAATTGAGGCAGGCAGCGCACCGAATAGCGGTCCTGAATGAGATGACCCGATCGATGCCGGCGCCCTCCATCGAGATCGTCGGCGATCAGCCGCGAGCCCTTGAGCAGGGCTAACATTTCGCGCGCCGACCAGATTTGCCCCGGATGCGCTTTGTGCTGATGGATAAAAGGATGGAACGATTGGGGTGACGCGGCGAGGGCCTGAATGAACAGCGCGTGCGTACCCATCGAAAGCGCCAGCATTCGGCGCGCGCGGTATACGCAGTTGGCGGCGATTCCCGTCGTCACGGAAGTTCCGTTGATGAGCGCCAGCCCTTCCTTGGGGAAGAGCGAAATGGGGGGTAATCCAAGGCGCGCCAGAGCTTCGGTTCCGCTCATTTCTTCACCGTGGAAATCCACCCGGTACTCGGGTGCGAGCCCAAGGGCGGCTCCGGCAATGTAGGCAAGCGGGACTTGGTCGCCGCATGCTCCGATCGATCCGAACTCTCTCACATGCGGGGTCACGCCTTCGTTTAAAAATCTTTCGTATCGCTCGATTAGCTCAAACCGCACACCCGAAATGCCCGCCATGAGCGCGTTGACGCGCAGCAGCATGCCCGCGCGCACATCCTCGGCAGAGAGCCGCTGGCCGCTGCCCGCTTTATGGGACCAGACCAGGTTCATCTGCAGATCCGATGCCGCTTCCGACGGAAGTACGCGATCGGCGAGCCCGCCAAAACATGTCGTGACGCCATAAATCGGCGCATTCTGGCGAACCGCTTCCTGAATGAAGGCCGACGAACCTTTAATACGCTGCCGCAATTGCGGGTCATCGGAAATCCGGGCCGGTCCGCCTGCGGCTACTTTGGCGATATCTTCAATGGTGAGCCCGCGTCCCCGCAGCGTGTACTGCAAACCCGGAATCTCGGGTGCTTGCGGAAAAGCAAGGGGGCTCTTATTTTCTATGAAAGTTGTTGCCATAAATGTTTCTATCGGACGCAAGCGGCCGTTTCACCAGTCGTGCCCCACGCAACCAGTTGCAAATCGCCGAGCAACGCCGTTTGAAAGCCGTTCAAACCGCTGTGCTTCAGTTGCTCCCGTACCTCATCTGCTCGATAGGCCGCGCAAAGCGAATGAAAAAAATCTTCCCGAAGAAGTGGGGCAGCTTCGGCGGCAAATCGCAAAACGAGCGCTTCTGCTTCTTCCACGCTGCGCGGCCTGCACAGATCTACGACCATCACCGCGGCGCCGGGCTTCGCGCAATGGAGAACGGTCCGCCACAGCGACAGCGGGTCCTCTAAATGATGGAGAACGCTGTTGGCGACCACCGCGTCGAAACTCTCGCGAGGCAGGCGTTCATCGGGCAACCGATGCTGGGCAAAACGAATCCGGTACTCAAAACCCGCGCGCTGCACCGCGCGCCGCGCCTCATCCAGCATCCTGCCGGAACCATCCACACCCAGAACGGCGATCCCTGCGTATGCTTTTGCGAATCGAATGCTCACGTCCGCCGCACCGCAGCCGAGATCGAGCAGACAGGAGCCTCTGAATCCGGGGAAGCGGGCCTGAAAGGAATCCACGATTCCCTGGTTGATTTCCGTCAGATCCGCGCCCGCATAGGCCGCGACCGGGGCTTCCGAAGTCATCAACTCAGGCTCTAAGACCCGCATCATTTCTACGCAACGCTCCGCAGCGCTTCGTCGGCGAGCGCAATATCCTCGGCGGTGTTGATGTTGATGTATTCGCCTCCGATCGGGAACGATTTCACAATGTGTCCATCGTCGATGGCGCACTGAATGAGATCGGGTAGTTCCTTCTCATTCCGCGAAGGATTCACCGGAGTACAGTCGATGTACTTCAGAATTTCATTGCTCAGCAGAATATTGCCGGTTCCCTGATATTCGTTGATCTTCCGCCTCGGTTTTTCCACCAGGCGCAGAATACGCTTGTCCTGATCCTCGAAGACCGCGTAAGTCTTGCGAACGGCATTCTCGTTGCGGGCGATGGTTGTGCCGCAAAGCCCAAAAACTCCGCCCTCGCGGTATGCCTGCAACATGCCGGTATGGTTGGGCTCCAGCAGAATTTCATCCGCGAGAAACAGCATGAAATCGGCGGTGCCGATGAATTTCCCGGCGGTCTCGATCGCATGCACCAGGCCCCGCTGCTCGGATTGGATCGCATAGCTGATTTTGATCCCCTGGTAGCGGTTTCCGTAATAATTGACAATCTGCTCAGCTAGGTATCCCACAACCACGACGATCTCTTCTGGATCGATCTTGGCGCAATTGGCGAGTGAGTATTCAATCAGCGGCTTGCCGGAAAATTCCAGCATGCATTTGTTTCGATGAGCGGAACGCTGCTCCAGACGTTTGCCGCGGCCGCCGGCCAGAATAAGTGCTTTCATATAGATCTCCGCGTCCGATTTCCGAACTTAGTAATTTTTAGGTATTAATGGGAAACTTTCAGCCCCACCGTCACCTCGCGGTCCTGCGGCTTCACACCTAGCTCATTGACGAACACATTGTTTTCGTCCTTCAGGTGGAAGCCGACAACGGTGGAAAATATCTTCGAAATGGGCATGTTCGCCTCGGCATCAAAGGTCCACTTGTGGCCCAGAACCGTATCGAAGTACTCCATATAAGAGGTGCCTTGCATGAGAGCTAATCTCGGGGAGACTTTCCAATGCCAGATCTCCATCCCCAGCGCGCCGCCGGAAGATGGTGTCAACGTCGGCAGTTCGGCTAGCGCCGCGGGATTGATATGGGAGATGCCGTCGCGATCGAAAGTAAAGTTCGCATACCCGATTCCCGCAATCAATTCGAGCGTTTGTCTGCCGTTCTCTCCGGAAATCGTTACGCCTCCGCCGAAATACTCCGTCAAGCGGCGGTCCATGAACATCAGCGTGTTGCGGTAATCCTCGATTCCACCAACCAGAAGTGCATGAGGAGTGAGGTCGAATTCCAGTTCATTCCGCAGTGTAAGTTCCGAATAATTCACATGCCCTTGCGCGAAATAGCTGATATCCTGACGCGCAAACGAGGCATTGGTTCTATCTGTAAACCGCAACTTTCGGACGTCGAATCCGCTGCTACCGTTGAGCACCGAGCCGTTCGTGTTTCCTCGTGCATCCATGAACGAAAGCGTGCCTTGGATGTGATAGAGGATCTGCGGAGGAAGAATCGGAGATGCGAGCGAGCTTTTTGTCCACCAATCGGCGGGAACGCCGGGCTTTGTGTTTCCAACTGCCTGTTTCGCCGCGTCCTGTTTCGGGGTCTCCTTTCCGCCGGCCAGACAAGAAAGCGGAACGAGCTGCAGCAGTGCCGCGGAAAGCAAAGCGGCGAGAAGGCTGTCTGTCTTCAATGATGTTTTATCCTTTCCAGCAATATTCTTTGGGCTCGCTCGGGACCGCGTCCGCCAGGTCCGAGGCCAAATGGCAGCAGTAGCCTGCTGCGACATTGATTTCGTGAAGGAACCAGCGTCGTCCGGCAAACCACGCGCTGCGTTGCTCAAACTTCAGTTGCGATCCGGGCGCCGCGAGGCCGCAACCTTCCGCCTTTACCGCGCTCTCAAACCGGGTCCAGCAGCGGAAGAAACTCGCGTCTCCGTGCGTGCCGCCGCCTGCTTCTCGCCACAATGCCTCCGGCAACAGCGACCGGAATCCCCGGCAATCGATGGGGCGGATCGCCTCAACATCGATGCCCACGCGGCCGCCGAGTGCCACCGCGCAGACAACCACGTCCTCCGAATGAGAAACATTGAAATCGATGCCGCTGACTCCTTCAAGAAAAGGGCGTCCGGCCGGATTGACCGCGAGACTCTTGATCCATGAAAAAGGAAGCCCGGCGTCTACCAGCTGCCGCGAAAGCAGCCATTTGCCGAGAATCCCGCGGTAGCGGTCTTCCTTCCGGTGAAATCTCGCAATGCGATCGTAAAACGGATGCGGCAGCGACCGCCCGTAGAGATCCAATGCATCGAAATCCTGAACTGCGCTCAACCGCGCTAGAGAGACCCGCAGAGCTTCGTCAGGCTTCCTCAAGAGGCGCAGGACCGGCATCGTTGCGCTTTACTTTCGCCACGAACTTCTTACCTTCGACCATGGCGCTTTCGAAATGCGCTTTCATCTTGTCCGAATCGAATGTCAGCAGCGTGCCGCCAGACTCCAGGTGTTCGACGAATACTTTTCCGACCGCATACGTGGTGGCGCCGGCCAGTACAGGCATGGCGCCCCACCCGACCACCGTGCCCACCCCCGGAACCAGCTTCAGCGTGCTTGCAAGAAAGGTTGCCGAAATGGTCGGCACGGATGCGCCCACAAGCGAGGTGACCACGCTTCGTGCGGCCTCCGCCGAAAACCCAGTGTCGTAAGCCTTGCAGAGCCGGTACAGGAGATCGACCTGAACGCCCGTAACCGTCAGGAAGTCGGCAAACGGAACCGGAATAAATCCAGCCCCGACCGCTGTAGCCACGTGGTTTGATATGGCTAAGTCACAGCGCACCTGGCGTACCTTTAAGTCTTGTTCTGCAATTACAACTGCGGCGCCGTTTTCTTTCGGAAGCGCCTTAGCTTCCTGTTTAGAGTCTTGTTTATCGATAGATGCCTGTTGCACGAAGTAATTCTGTCTCCCTTCGATAGAACATAATAGTTATCGGCACTTATAGAGTGCCGCTCTAGATCGGTTCTTCTCTCGGCAAACCGGATCGGATAACTTTAAACTTTTCAGCGCAGACTGCCATTGGCACGTCGCGTCAGACTCTTCTACGCGGCGGAACCGCCGCGCAGAGCAAAAGAAATCCAATGATCGGGGTCAGTAACAGAGAAGCGAATAAGTATCCCCAGAATCCAAATCGCCGCTTTGTCCCAAAGCAGGCGACGAGCACGCTTCCGCCAACCCAAGCACTGACAATGGGAACAATCAAGATCGGCCGTTTTCCTTTAGTAAGGCCACTGTGTTTAGACTTCCGTTATCCATATGTTTGATAAAGATCTCCCGGCCGAGCACGTCCCCCTCGTCGTCAAACGAAAAATTGCCGAAAAATCCCTTCCACGGCCTAGAGCAGTGAAGAGTAGTGGCAACAATGAGTGGATCGGCTGTGCCGGACGCCAGCACGGCATCGGCAAGCAACATGAGAGCACTGTATCCCTGGGTAGCATCGTAATCCGGGGCGGCGCCGAAACGCTTGCGAAAGCGGCGCTTGAAATCTTCAAACCGGGCGTTCACTGTCGAAGGATCGTCGGCGCTGGCAACGTACACGTTATTGGAAGCCGAGCCTGAAACGTCCCAGAGCAGATCGGAATCCATCTTGTCGGAGCCGAGGATCGGCTGTCTCACGCCCATCCGAGCCAAGTCTCGAATGAGTCTTCCCGCTCGCCGCACCTGGTCCGCAATCATAACGGCATCGAAGCTCTCCTCCCGCACGCCTGCGATCATGGGGCGGAAGTCCTGCTCGGTTGGAAGGTAGGACTTGTAGAATGCAATCTGTATTCCGGCATCGGTAGCTGCACTTACGAAAAATGGCGCCAGAGAGTCGCCGTATTCCGTTCGCGCATACAACACGCCGATCCTTTTATATCCTTGACGCTTTGCAAATCGCACTAAGGCAGCCGCATTCTCCCGGTTGTCCGGCGTCAGCCGGAACACATATCGAAAACCGTGCGTCGTCAATCGAGGGTCGGTAGCAGTCGGAGTGAGAAACAGAATCCCTTTCTCTTCGTAAACCAAGGAAGCCGGTACCGCGCTCGCCGATGTCTTATGCCCCAGCACAGCGACCACATCGTGATCTCGCGCGACCTGCTCCGCGAGCCGTGTGCCGGACTCGCCCGGTTTCTCGACAAACCGTTTCAGATGTATCTTCCCCGCAATCGGCGACTGACTCGCATTCAATTCTTCCCATGCCAGCCTCACACCGTCGAAAAAACTGGGAATATCTTCTTTGGGCCAGACCAGGGCAACCGTAAATCCTTTCTGGAGGCCGGCCGCTCCCACCTTAGACCTAAGTTCGTAAGAGGGCTTATAGTCTCCGTCCCGCACAAGTGCGATATAGAGGACCAAGACGATCGCCGAGGTCCCGAGCGCGAATAAGAGAAACGAATGGCGGAATAAGCTTCTTAGGCTCATTTTGCGGCTCCCAAAATCACAGGTAAATCGGTACCCTTAGGCCCGATGAATACGGTCTTTGCATTGGGCGACTTAGCCAAACCCTCGGTGGCTTCAATGCCCTTCCAGCGCAGAATCTGCGGTGTTAAAGAGGAGTTCAGAATGTCGTTGTACTGTTTGAGGCCGTTTGCTTCGACCTTCAACCGCTGTGCCTCCAACGCCGCCTGTTTCAGCTTGTATTGGTAAGCTTCGACGTGCTCCTTTTGGGTCATTTTGGTCTCGATGGCGCTCTCTAGGTCGGGTGGCAATTCTACACGTCGGATAACAATCTCATCGACCTTTACGAAGTCCTGCGATATGCTTTCGAGGCTTTGGTTGATCACTTTTTGGACCAGGCCGCGCTTGGAGCCATACACCTCGTCCATACCAAACTGGCCCATGATCCGGCGCATGGCGGATTCCACTTCCGGCACGACGATCCGGTCGCGGTAATCCGGCCCCACTCTTTGCTGCAGCATGCCCACCATATCGGGCTCGGGATGGTAGCGAATCGATAGATAAAGCTTCACTTGCAAGCCTTCCTTGGTGAGCACCTTCACCTCATCCTTCACCTCCTGCATGCGGGTCGAGTAGACGAACAAATGGTCCCAGGGCATGACCACTTTCATTCCCTCACCGAGCACGTGATCGGTTTGTGTGCCGCCAAAAAACCGCAGATAGAGCACCCCGACCTGGCCCGAGTGAATCGTCACGAACATCGTGGGGGCAAAATAGACCAGTGCAAATAGCAGAAAGCCCGCGGCAATCAGCCCCGGCACCAGCAGGCGGCGCGCGCCGCTCCGTATCTGCACCGAAAACCCCGGGTTGTCCTTTTTTGACCTTGCGCTAGGTGAGCGACCCTTGTCTAACTCGACGATCATCCGCAATTACTCCATATTCCATCCTGATGACACGGTCCGCCAGATGCCAGAATCGTTCGTCGTGCGTGACCGCAATCACTGTCTTGCCTTGCATTTTCAATTCGCCGAGGAGCACCTCATAAAAGTGTTTCCTAAAGTGCGGATCCTGATCCGCAGCCAGCTCGTCGAACACCAGAATTTCCTTGTCCTCCAGTAAGGACACGGCAAGGGCCAGACGCTTGCGCTGCCCTGTGGAGAGATTCGTCTCGGAAAACCGCCCCTTTTCGTAGCTCGTCTTGCCTTCCAGTTCGACCCTCTTCAAAACATCCGCCACTTGTCTCTCGTCCACCTCTTCCAGGCCGTAGAGCCGGTCAAATAGATGGAACTCGCTGAACACCGTGCTGAACAGCTCCCGAAACGATTGAACGTTGCGCCGGTCCACGAGCCGGCCGTCAACTTGAATCGCTCCGGTTCGCGGCGAATAAAGACCCGTCAGCAATTTCAGGGCCGTCGTCTTTCCCGAGCCATTGCCGCCGACGACGAAAATCGTTTCTCCGCGCTCAATCGTCAGTTCCAGAGGACCCACGGCGAAAGACTCTCCGCCGCCCTGCGACTCATAGGCGAAGCGAACCTGCTTCAGGCAAATCGTCGAAAACTCTCTAAAAAGGTCGGCCGGTGCTTCGCTTTCGACGGACTGCGCCAGAACAGCCCGGTCCAGCCGCGACTCCAGATCTTCCAGGCTGGCGAGTGCGGCCTTGGCGCGCTGAAATACGGGTGCGGCCTGTACAACCATTTGCAGCGGGCCGATGATGAACAGAATCGCCGCCGTGATCATCAGGACAATGGCGCCATAGGCGGGAACCAACTGCGGCAGCAGAAACACAACCACCGCCAGCAGGGAATAAAAGAACAGATCGGAAAACATGATGTCAACGCAAAAGCTGATCTGCGCTTTTACTTTGAGCTCCCGGACGCTCTCGCAGGTTCCGGCAAAGGTCTCAAAGACGGCATCGTTCTTGGCCCGATTCAGTCGGATCTCCTTAAATCCGTCGACCATATGTCCTAAGTTGTCGATGAGATCCGCTTCTTTGACAGTCAGCCGTCCAAGCAGTTTCTGCAAAGCTTCGGCGTGCCGCGCATAGATCACCACTCCGATGCCTACGGCGACGGCTGTGGCCAGAAACGCGAGCTTCGAAAGCCATGCGATATAGAACAGGCAAAACAGCAAAACGAAGCCTTGCTGTGCGGCATTGACCAGAATTAGACCGGATTGCGATACCAGGCTCGTGTCGTGCGCAACCTTTGTATAGAGGTCTCCGCGGCCTAACTTCTCGACCACGATCAATTCGGCGTTACGAACCTTCTCCGATACGCGCAGCAGCCGGTTCTTCACCATCTGCTCCACCGTGACGGATGCCTGGATGAGCGAATAGCGCTTGCCGAGATAGAAAGCCAGCATGCAGAGCCCGAACAGGATGACCAGCCGGAATGCCTGAAGCGGGCTTGCCGAAGAGGCAACGCTCGCGCCGCGGTTAATAATCCCCAGGATCGCCGCGTTCGCCACGCCCGCTGCGGCGGCCACCAACAACGCTCGCTTCCACTCGGACGGCGAATCGCGGAAAAGAAGTCTAATTACTTCCATCGAGAACGCCTTGCCTGTGAAAAGGGCCGTGCCCAATCGCGCTCAAACTCGTCACGGAGAGATAGCTCCGCCGCTGGGATTGGCAGTGAGGCCCATTCGGGCGCCGGCTGGCTTGCTCTCAGCGGAACAATGCAGCGGCCGCATTCCGGTGCTCGTGCAGCGCTTGACCACGTAAGTCTTTCTGAAATCAATGTGCGCCACACGGGAGCAACCTCTCCGGCGCGCAAGATTAAATGCTCCTCAGCCTGCGCGGCCCGCCGCCGGGGTCGCTTGTACCAAGGTCCGTAGGCCGCAGAAGAATCTGGGCCTGCTTTGTTTCTCCTGGCCACAACCACGACTTAGAATGGCTGCCGCATGCTGTGGATAATTTGCCTGACAGCTCGATCGGCAGGATAGTATTTGAGCAGATGGTCTCGCCCCCATCCGAGCGTTTTCGAATCGACAAACATATAGCGAGCCACGGATCGCGAATCGTCCTGATTGGCCCGGATCAATTTCTGGCAGCGTTTGACGTAGAGATCGAGGGCCAGCGGGACACGGGAGCCATCTGCTTTGGAGAGTTCGTCGGCCAAAGCCGCCGCCGACCGCAGCGCGTTCGAGGCGCCCACGCCGGCCGTCGGCAAAAATGCGGTAGACGCGTCGCCGCACAGCACGACCCGGCCCTTATACCATTCGGGAGCACGAATGTCGGACATCGGCCAGGCGAACAACGCAGGGGAATCTTCAAAGGCCCGCCGTACGGCATCGTCGTCCCCAGCCAGATCGGCAAGCGCCTCCGCCAGAATGGACCGCACCGTTTTTTTCGGCATGTTCGCCTTAGCCCGATCGTTCGGCAGCCCGATGACAAACATGCAGCGACCCCGAACCGGATAGACCCCGAAGAAGAATCCGCGCCCCCAGTACTCGCGCACCAGATCCTCGGGGAACAGGCCGCTCTCCCCCCACCAAGTCCAGGCGGTCCAACCGGTGTCGAAGATTTCGGCCGGGTCGAAGACGCGCGCGCGAACCTGCGAATGAATCCCGTCGCAGGCGGCAATCAAATCGAACTCCTCGTCCGTGCCGTCGCTGAGGCGGGCTCGTACTTTGGAGGGGCTTTCCTTAAGATCTTCCAACGTTGTGCCCATGCGGAGGTCAACGCCAGCACACGCTTGCCGCAAAACATCAATGAGCTCCGTCCGGGACAGCATGGCCATAGGGCCGACATTATCGGTGAGCAGCGACAGGTCGAGTTTCTGGAGAATTTCACCTGTGCCGTCGGCAATTTCGTACCGGCGCGGTTCGACGCTGCGGACCAGCAACTCTTGATAGGCGCCCAGGCCATGCAGCACGCAACTTCCCAGCGGATACAGGCCGATTCCATAACCGATATCGGTATATTGTGGAGCTTTCTCGATCAGGACCGGAGATCGTCCCTGCTGGCGCAGCTTGGCTGCCAACGTTAGTCCGGCTATACCGGCTCCGACGATCAGGGTGTGCAATTTGCGATCTCGAGCGCGCAGTCAACCGTCTTTTGTTCGTTACCACACCCCGTGCCGTACCTTTCTCGTAGCAGAGGAAAAGGGTTGTTCATCAATCGTATTTTCAAGTGCTGAGCACCACCCGGTAGCGAATATATGTGCGACTCTGACCAGCTCATCGGTCTTGTGGCGAAATTGCTTTAGTGTCCCCAAGGCTCCTGGCGGGCATCTTCGACCCCATAATCCGCGCTGGATGTATTCGTAGCGCCCGCTGACTTCCTCGCCAATGCGCCACACGTCTGTCTTTTGCGAAATGCTGGCGCTCTTGCAGGCGGGAGGCCTGGTGATGGCCGGTCAGCCGCCGCTTACCGCCATTTTTCTCGAACCTTTTACCCGAAGGACACCTGAGAACCTACTTGTCCGAGAAGGCGGGCGTGAAGCCGGAACGAGAGTTCTTCCTCATTGCCGTATTGGGAGCGGATCTGAGCGGCGCCGTCGTTGTGGAACCGGCCGATACCAGCGATCATGATGACCGGCAGCATGGTCACGATCACGAGCATGGAAGTCAGCAGGAGAAAAGCGCTCTCAGGTTCTCCCTCGCCGGTGTGCAACTCAAATTCTTCGCTGTGATGGAAACCTCAGGCGGCCTGCGGACGTGGCGCGAATTGCGGGGCAGGCGCTCGCCATTGAACGCTTCGATTGCGCCGCGGGCGGCCGCCGCATTCACATCGAAGATTTCGCGCAAGTCTTTGGCCTGTTCCCAGATGACAAGTACGGTGCCCGCAGCTACGCGAACATCGCCGCAGTGATATAGGCGGAGGCAGGCACCGAAAGTACGTACGAGTTCGTACGTCGCCTGGTATTTTCCGTGCTCGTCGGAAATGCTGATATGCATTTGAAAAACTGGTCGCTGCTCTATTCGGACGGCCGGACGCCAGCGCTGTCGCCGGGCTTACGATTTTGTATCCACGTTGCCTTACATTCCCGGAGATACTCTTGCCCTCTCCCTCGGTGGAAGCAAAAGCCTCGATGCAATCACCCTCGATCAGGTCCGGCGCTTTACCGAGACCGCTCGGCTGCCACTGAAGCCGGTATGTGATGTCGTCATGGAAACGGTCGAGCGAACTGCGAATGCCTGGAAATCACTGCCGCAACAGGAACTACTGCCTTCCGATATTCGCACGCTGATCGACGCGCAAATCCGAAAGGTGACTACCGCGACGAGAGCTTCGTGAGCGCTGAGTGCTGGTCCAGGACCCTTCGCCAAGCTGCAACTTCGTGTTCCAGCTCCTGTCCAATACGAGACGGTAAGCGGAGCCGGCATACATATTCTTATGGCGTTCGCCCCGCCGGCAGACCTGGGGTATGCAACGCAACCGGTTGCGTGTAGGCGCCGTCTCCTGAGGAATCCCACACCGCAAACCGGACCCACTTTTTGCCTGCGGCATCGAAAGGTATTTTGAAGCTCTTGGTCCCGAAGGGCAGTGTATCTGTAAGGTTAATAATCTGTCGATCGACCTTCTGGCCATCGCTCCAGACCAATTCCGCAAACTCCAGTGGAAACGTGTATTCGATGCTGGCCTCGTAAGTGCGTTTGGGCCCCGAGCCTTGAACGCCCCAACTATGGAAAAGAATCTCGCCCGTGGTGCCGAAAAAATTGCCGCTGCGTAGACCTTCGATAATTGGCGACCAGCTTTCGTTGTACAAGGGGACCCTATCCAGCTTCAGATAATTCACAGCCAGCTGCGGATACGTCTCATCCGATGGCCACTTCGTGTAAGTGTCTCCTTCCGCGATCATGAATTTTGGTTTGGGAGCCCAGTTGCTCATGTCGTCCATCGTCCCAAAGCACCGGACTTCGCAGAGCCGCTTTTCCGACAGATCTACCGGCAAGGATTCCCACGATGCGCCAATGAAGCGATCGCTGAGGAAGAAATCTTTATCCTTATAGGCTTCAGGATAACCTTCCGAGCTCTTCGTTTGCGGGTGCGTGGTCCATATGATGCCATGCTCCCGATTGACCATCTTTAAAACATCCTCGGCAGAGCCGAGGTGATACACAAGGCCATAAGTCGGATCGTCTTCCATGAATCGCTGGTTTGGAGGCCTCGGAACCGCATGAGAGAAATAAACGGGCTTCGGAGTAAGTAAGTACCAGTGCCCTCCGAGATAGGCGTTTGGTTCTTCGGCTGGCATGACCAGAAAGTTCTTATCGGACATCCGCTGCGCGCCCTCG
The DNA here is from genome assembly GCA_036379475.1 of Bryobacteraceae bacterium. Lineage (GTDB taxonomy): Bacteria > Acidobacteriota > Terriglobia > Bryobacterales > Bryobacteraceae > Bog-105. Next base: position 136,178 of record DASVGP010000117.1, read on the forward strand.
AAATAGACCTTCTGCTCCATAAATCGCTTGGGTCCAGGATCTCTCGGATCAGAATCATCATGAAAGTCGCCGAGGTAAACAATATTGATTCCCAGGCCACGAAACACCGAAACCCAGGGAGGCCGGTAATCCAGCGTGCCGCGGTCGCGCAGCATCTCGTTAAAATCCAGATGAAAATGTCCGGAGATTACCTTGAAGCCGGGTACTGGCTTGAACACATCGTTATGTGTGTAAGCCAGCACGGCCCGCTGTGTCGCGTGGTCGCCTTCGGGACTCAAGTAATAATACACGGCCATGTGCTGAAGCGTTCCAGGAGGAGCATTATAGAGGGCGAAGTTGTCCCATTCGGTTTCCGACGTTTTTGTTCGTTTCTTCCAAATCGCGTCGGTGACTCCCCATGGCACGTATCCTTCGCCTCTTTCCGGCTGCATCACCCCTAAAGAGAACGAGTTTGCGTTGTCTTTCCGGTAGTAAACATAACCAAGATTGATCTCGTTTTCACGAGCGAAGAAAAATTTGTGCGGCGGCGGAAAGATGGCGAGCGATCCACTCCCCGCATCGAGAATCTCCAAACGGTTGCGGGCGCGTAGATTGATCGGATCCGTATTCGGCGCTCCTCCGAATTCGTATTGCTGCCACTGTTGTGCTGTATCTCGCCACACCAATTTAGTATCGTTGGCGATCGTGAAACCTCTCAAGCCAGCTTTATAGATATATGCAACGGACGGCTGCTCGGTTTTTGCAATCGCCTCCTGCCGGAGCAGGTTCGATCCTTTGTAAGCCGTGAACTGCAGGTTCCCCGAAAAAAGGCCCAACGAAAGACCGTTGAAGCTGACACTCACACGTGCTCCCTCAGTGGCGACCGTACAGTGGTCCGAATGATATGTAACCGAGGCTCGCTGAATTTCTTCCGGCTTGCGCGGTAAATCCGTCGTGTCATGGCCGCCGGGAATTACCAACGGAGCATCCCAAAACGTATTCCACTTTCTCGCCGCTTCTTGAGCCGGAGTATCGATTCCCAGTTGCTTCAGCAGCCGGCGCTGGGTTAAGGAAATCCGCCGTTTCCCGGCTGTCACCTGGAAGTCGGGTGTCAGATCGTTCCCAAGCACAATCCAACGGCCGCCCTTATTCCGCGCCGCCAACCGCTGCACGAGCGGCCGGCCATCGCGAATGGTGAACTGAGCCTGAAGCTGCTCGCCGCGCTCGCCCGGCCATGTGATTTCCAGCGCACGATCACTTTGGCGCACCTGGAAACCGGCCACCGGCTTGTAACCACTGCTCATACTGCAGACCTGATTAGCGGCCCCGAGCGCTACCGCGCCGCAGATCGGGACCAACAGAACGATGGCTAAAGCTTTCATCAATGCAGACCCTTCACAGCATAATTCAATCCGCCTTACGGCTTGGCTTTTATCCTAAATATCGATGCCCGCCGACGCGACCGCGACTCTGTTCACCGCAGCTCAAGGCCGTCAGCTCGCCGCCTTCGAGCAAACCGTAATGGTGCAGATGAGTGTCCAGACACACATTGCCCTGCTTGTAGCGAACGTTTCCGGCAGGAGTATGCCCGACGAGCTGGCGAATGCTTCTGACCGGTTCGAACGTTTTCCAATCACACCAGAGAACGCCATGAACGCGGGATGCTGTATTCCGCCCATCAGCGCGCTTTCAGCGTTGTTGACCCACTCGACAATCTCCTCGAAGGTTTTGCGCTTTGAGAAGGACCGATACAGCTTATTAGTGATGCCGGCATGGCTGATGAACCAGCCTTGGCAATTTAAAATCCACGCGCTCGGTTTTACGAGCGTGTCACCGGGAAAATAGCGGTGGAAAACCTGCTGCTTGCCCACCGTCCAACCGGAACAGAAGCCCCAGCGAACACCAAGCTCGCAGGAAAGATAGGCAAAGCAATGATTTCCCAATAGGAACTCATCGTCGTGATTTTCGACGGCGCCCTTAAGCCATTGGCAGGTCTTTTCCATATCCGCGGCGGTGTCGTCGAAATCGTCAAAATAATCGCCGAGGAAAATCGCCGGCATGCCGGGATGGTTCCCGCGAATACGCTCGACCAACTCGACTTTATGGTGGATATCGGGGATGATGAGGCGGGCGTTCTTGTCGCTCATGGCTGCCACAAGAACCATTCTGCGGTGCAACGGAATTCGGTTTACATCGGATGATATGAAGGGAGCCATCTCATGGATGTGAAAACTGCAATCGAAACCGGCGACGCCGCAGCCCTGCGCCAATTGCTGGACGAGGTTCCCGCACGGGCAAATGCGCTCATCCGCTGGGGAAAGAATTGCCGTATCGCGACGCATCCGCTCCACTACATCTCGGACATGCTATTCGAAGGCAAGTTGGCAAAAGGCCGGGAACTGCCGTTACTGGAACCACTGATTGCGGCCGGGGCCAACCTCGATTTCCAGCAAGACGGGGGCGATACGCCCCTTATCGGGGCTGCGAGCCTGGGAGCAGAGGAGATCGGGCTCAGGCTGCTGGATGCAGGAGCACGGCCCGAACTCCGTGGCATGTTCGGAGAGACCGCGCTTCATTGGGCAGCGCTGCTCGGTGAGGATCGGCTCGTAGAGAAGCTGATCGGGAGCGTCGATCCAAACCTGAAGGACGAAAAGTATAAGTCCTCTTCCCTGGGATGGGCAATCCACGGCTGGTGCAACCCGCCCGCCGGAAATCGCGGCCGGCAGCTCGAAGTGGTGAAGCTCCTCGTTGCCGCCGGCGCAAGAGTTGAACCCGAGTGGCTGAAATCCGAAAAAGCTGCTTCCAGCCCGGAAATGCTCGCGGCCTTGAGAGCTGCTGACCATTGATGCTTGGGGCCGGAGGCATTACGATGTCGCTCAGAGAGGCACGCCGCTCTTTCGA
>DASVGP010000118.1:0-18431 GCA_036379475.1 Bryobacteraceae bacterium
AAGAAGGCGTGCCGGCTCGAGAAATTGCTGAGGTAATCAGCCGGGGCCTGAACGTACCGGTGATCTCCATTGCGCCGGAACAGGCTGCGGAACAATTCGGCTGGTTCGCTGCCTTCGCCGGTCTGGACCTTAAGGGCTCCAGCGCGCAGACACGGCAAGAGCTGGGCTGGAATCCCACGGGGCCCGCTTTCCTTTCCGATCTCGAGAACATGCACTATTCCCAAGCCTGAAAATAAGAAAAAAAGAAGCGGCAATGCACAACAAACCCGTCGCCCTGGTCACCGGGGCCAACAAAGGAATCGGTCTTCAAATCGCGAAGGATCTCGCGGAGCATGGCTTGACCGTGCTCGTCGGATCGCGCAACTTTGAGCGAGGAGCGGCAGCCGCGAAGAGCGTCGGAGGAGATGCACGCGCCCTCCAGCTCGACGTCACAAATCAGGCGTCCATTGCCGCCGCGGCCGAGCGCATCCGGAAGGAGTTGGGCCGTCTCGACGTGCTCGTGAATAACGCGGGCATCTCGCATGCGGGCAAGCCGGGCCGATCGCTGGCGGAAATGGTGAAATCGGGCCGCGCGAGCGTCGCATCTCTCGATGAGGTGCGCGCGGTGTTTGAGACGAATGTGTTCGGCGTCGTCGCGGTCACGCAAGCGATGCTGCCGCTGCTTCGTGAAGCGCCTGCGGCACGCATCGTTAACGTATCGAGTGGCGCCGGTTCGCTCACGTTGAATGCGGACCCGGCCAGTACGTTGCATGCGATCGCCAACGTCGTGTATAGCCCGTCGAAGACTGCTCTCAATGCGATCACGCTCGCCTTCGCCATCGAACTCGAGTCAACCGGCATCAAGGTAAACGCTGCGGACCCGGGCTTCACGGCGACGGACCTCAACAACTTCGAGGGCACGCGCACGCTCGAAGAGGGCGCCCGTGAGCCGGTGCGCCTCGCGCTCCTCGACGCGAACGGTCCGACGGGCACGTTTTCGAACGAGGATGGCCCGCTTCCCTGGTGATATGAGCGGAAACGAGGAAAGAACTTGATGGCGAAACAGACCAATCTCGGAGGAAGCTTCACATTCGCGAACACTTCCTTGACTGTGAACCGCATGGGTTATGGCGCGATGCAACTGGCGGGTCCGCAAGTATGGGGCCCTCCGCGCGACCCCGACGAGGCAATCAGGGTGTTGCGGGAAGCGATTGACGCCGGCGTGAACCATATCGATACCAGCGATTTCTATGGTCCTCACGTGACCAACCAGATCATCAGGCAGGCTCTCCATCCGTACCCGGATGATCTGGTGATTGTCACCAAGGTAGGCGCCCGCCGGGGAGACGACAAATCCTGGGCTTACGCTCTCTCGCGCCAGGAACTAATCGACGCGATCCAGGACAATCTCCGAAATCTCGGCCTGGACACGCTCGATGTCGTCAATTTACGAGTCGGAGGTATGGACAGGCCCACCGACAATTCCATTGAGGAACCGCTCACTGTCCTCGCAGAACTCCAGCGTCAAAGATTGATCCGCCATCTCGGTCTCAGCAATGTGACCCCGCGGCAATTCGCGGAAGCGCGGAAGATATCCGAGATCGTCTGCGTCCAGAACTTCTTCAACGTCGCACAGCGGAGCGACGATGCGTTTGTCGATGAACTCGCAACGCACGGCATAGCGTACGTGCCGTTCTTCCCACTGGGAGGGTTCACTCCGCTGCAATCCTCGGAGCTGGACGCCGCTGCAGCATCCGTGCGGGCGACTCCCATGCAGATCGCGCTCGCGTGGCTGCTTCACCGCGCACCGAATATTCTGCTGATCCCCGGCACGTCTTCGGTCAGGCATCTCCGAGAGAATCTCCAGGCTGCGGCGCTCGAACTTTCTCCGGAAGTGATTGCGGATCTCGATTCGATCGGGACCACTTCTAAGGGCTAATTCGCGTAGGCGAGTTCGGTTTCGGGCGGGGGAGTCTCGACTGGCGGCAGAACAGGCGTGGCGCTAATGCGATGCATGACGCCTACAACCTTGCTGACGTAGTCCGCGTCTTCGGAATTGTAGAGCCGGAGCTTGCCGACCACGCTGCGGTTCTTGTAGATCGGACTATGGCCCAGGCGGTCCGCAACCTGCTGGATGCCGGCGCGCACGGAAGAAAAAGTCGTACCCCCTCCACCCCAGCCAAAAATGTTGTTATTCAGGTAATGCTTTCCCCCGCTTGATTCGATCACGGCAATGCTGGGGAGGAGACGCCAGTCCAGATGGTTCCGATCCGCTGCGCGCACGAAGGCGGCCGATAAAGAAGCGACCGGCGCGTGGATGCGAGTGAAAAAACGCTGCAAGCGAACCGCGCGGGGATCCGGCTTGGCCGGGGCCCGGCGTTTGGCGGATTGCGCAGGCACTTTGTCCAGCGGTACAGCCAATGGCGTGATCAGCAATCCCAGCACGATCGCCATCGGCATCGGGAACCGGGCGCTCCTGCTCGACAGCCATCTATAAACGGCACGCATAGATATATGCTAGCACGTTATAGGAAGCTCTACCGGGGCCGCCCCCTCCCTCACGGTCGGGGTTCTGTTCGGGGTTGTGTACCGGCGGTTTGGGTCAGTTGTGTGCGGAGCGGCTGGATCGCGAGCGGCCGCCTGGGAAACGCGAACTTCCGGCCGAATTCGTCGATGAGATCCACCTGGCATTCGTATTCGCCCGGAGCGAGCTGGCCTACGGGGAATTCGAGCCAGACCGGCAGCGTGACATTGCGCTTGGGATCGAGGCGGGTCTCTCGCGCGGCCGGGGTCTCCAGGATCTTCTTGCCTCTGTGGTAGAGCGCGAGGCTCGCCTGGACATCTGGTTTCTGAAAACGGGCCGGCAAACCCTGCGGCAGGGCGGGATCGTAGACCTCCACATAGACCATGACCTTCTGGCCCGGCCGGAAGACCCGGGTCACGTTCGGCATCAGTTTTTCGCCGTTTGCGACCAGCGGATTGCCCGCCACGAGCTTTTTCGAGTTCTTCACGCCCGCCACTTCCTGTTTCACCGGCACACGCTGGTTGCTCAGGATAACCGAACTGACGCGGAGATGTTTTTGGGCGTCGAGGTCGGGGATGGTGAACGGGGTCTCAAAGGTGCCCATCTTCCCTTGCCCGTTTTCCCGGGCGACGAAGTGCAGTTGGTAGCGGCCGGGGGCGAGCGTCACGCCGGTATCGTATTGCACGCTCTTGCGCACGACTTCGCCCGCGGTGGTCTGGCTCACTTTCAACGGAATCGTGTCGCGGACGGTAGCGACGGTGCGCTTGCGGGCGTCGAGGACATTGGCGAGAAAATCCAGCTCGGTCGCCGCCTTGGCGCCTTTTTTCCGGAACGACAAGGAGGAGCCCGGAATCTTCACCGTAATAGGAATGAAATATTTATCTTTGTTCAAGCGGAAGTAATCGACCTCGACGGCCATGGGGAGCTGGGTGATCGGATTTTCCGAAAGCAGGGCCTGCTGCATTTCGGCTTCTTTGTTTTCGCCGTTCATGTGCTTGAAGGAAGTCGGGGCGTAGTAGCCGCGGCGGTATTCGAGCTTGGCATGCAGCTCGCCCAAGCGCGGCACGAGCTTGACCTGAATGCGGCGATAGCGGCCATTCTCCGCCGGGTCGGAGGTTTCGTAGGAAAGCACGTAGTAGCTGGTGAAGTCCTGCTGGACCTGGCGCATGCCCGCAGTGAGGTCGTTGGCATTGAGCAGCGCCTTGCCGCCGGTTTCGATGGCTAGCGTCCCAAGCGTCTCCTGCTGGTTAACAAAATTTTCCTTGACCGAATTTTGGCCGGTACCGTTGTAGAGCCCGTTGCCGGCGGCGCCTTCCTGGGTGGCATCGCCGCCAGGAACCAGGGCCGAAAGGCCGCGAGCATCGATGGGATAGAAGGCCACATTGGACCGGACCGCCGTGTTAACCGTCGCCTCCAATTGCGACTGATTGTCCACGCCGTTTTTCTGAATGCCGCTGGAAATGTAGACCAGCGCTTTCTTTTCGGGATACCGTCCCAGTTCCCGGGCGGCATCCTCGAGCGCGGCCAGCTTCAGATCTGCATTAAAAATGTTGAACTCGGTCTCGTCGGCGACGAATTGGCCGCTTTGGTCCTGCTCGTCAGCCCCTTCATCGGCGACGGAGGCGTTCTCGCTCGCGGTACCGGTATGGAAACCGCGGATGGCCTTAATCAGGAGGTCGCGGTCGGAAGTAAACGGGAGCACGGTGTGCAGTTCGGTTCCGTAAGTCATGATGGAGACCGAATCGCTGGCAGTCATCTGCGCTTTCAAGAATTGGATGGCGGCATCTTCGGCGCGCAACTGCTCCGCGGGCTGCATGGAGGAGAAATCGAAGAACAGCACGATGAGGCGGCGGTCCTGGTACCGGCTCAAGAGGGCAGATTTCGCTGTTTTGGCCGGCGTAGGGATATAAAAGCGCGGCGGAGCAGCCGGTTTCGGCGGCGTGGGCGCCGGGAGCACCTTTTCGCTCAAACGCTGGAAGTCAACCGCTTGAAGCTTTTGCAGCTTGCCGTTTTCGTAGAGCAGGAAGTCGTTTTTGGTGAGATTGTCGATCGGCTTGCCGTTGCGGTCGAAGACGCTTACATTCACGATGACGACGTTGGCGGTCGTGGAAAACGTTTTTGTAGGCTGAGCCCAAGCGGGCTGCAGGGCCAGGAGCAGCATGAGAGCAGAAGCCAAATATCTCAAAATCGTATCCTCATGACCGCAGTGAGGCTCCGCATAGTGGAGGCGGCGCTGGGCAGGCCATAATTGACCGCATTGACCACGGTGTAGTAGTTGGTGTAATTCACGTTATTCAAGAGGTTGTTCGCCTCGACGCGGAACTCGAGGTTCTTCCGCTCGCCGAACGGAAAGGTGCGGCCGAAGGCAACATTCAGGGAAAACATGCCTGGGCCGGGAATCGTATTACGCCCGGCATTGCCCCATTCGCCCGGCGGCGGTACGGAGAAAGCGCCGAGATTGAACAAGCCGATGCCGGAATCGAGCGGCTCGCCGGTAACGTCGGCACGCTCGCTGCCGGTCCCGCCGGTTTGTGCGAGGCGGGCTCCATTGCCAAGGACGCGGGCGGTCAGCGGATTGCCGGTTTGCAGCGTGACGCCGCCGCTGATGCGCCACTTCTCCAGCATCTTGGCGGTCAGGCTGTCGGGAGAGAAGCGCGAGCCGGGACCTCCGATGGGCGAGGTCCAAACGAAATTCGTCTGGAGTTCGTGGCGCACGTCGAAGCTGGAAAGGCCGCGGTCGGCCGCAATATCGAGCCAGTTCTGCGCCACGGTGTTTCCTACCCCGCCAAAGCTGGAGGAATCGTCGATCGATTTGGCGAATTGGTAATAGATGCGGAACGATAGGCCGCGATGGAAGCGGCGGATGGCGCGCAATTGAAACGCGTTGAAGCTGGAATTGCCCACCGGCTCGTCGTAGGTGAAACCAAGCGCGTTGCCTAACTGCGTCTGCGCGGTGAGTGCCTGCGGGCTGCCGGGCGGCGGCTCGTTCGGCAGGATGCGAACGTCCAGGTTGGTCCCCTTGGTCCCGAGATAGCCCGCTTCGATGAAAAAGCCCTGGCCGAAGTCATGCTCTACGGTAAAATTCCAGGTCTGCGCGTAAGGCGTGTGATAGAAGCGATCGACCGCAAACGTGTTAGTAATCACCGAGGGAGCCGCGGTGAGGAATCCGTTTTGCAGCATCAGCGGATTTTCGAGCGTGGTGTTGACCGCGTTTGAGGTGGCGAACGGCGGCTGCTGGGACAGTTGCTGAGCCAACTGGATGTAAGCCTGCTCGTTGTAGTAAACGCCGTAACCGGAGCGAACCGCAGTCGTCTGTTTTGTCCACGGAACCTTCCAGGCGATGCCGACGCGCGGGCCCCAGTTGTTGCGATCGGGATCGATCAGGCCGGCGGGAAACGAGCCGGTATAGGGTCCGGCGATGCTGGGGGTCGCCACGGCGACATCGGCAAAGCCGGGAGCGATATCCAGATTGGCCATGCGGCCGTATTTCTCGGCCCAGGGAGTGAAGAACTCATAGCGGATGCCCGCGGTAAGGCTGAAATTCTTGCGCATCTTCCATTCGTCCTGCACGAAACCGGTCCACTGATCCTGCCGGAAGTAGTTGCTGGAGGCGCCATAGCGGATGGAGCTCGATTGCGGCAATCCGAGCAGAAAATCGGCGAGGTCATAGCCGGTTCCCTGCACTGTAGTGCAACCGAGACCGCTGGGCTGGCAGTCCGGTCCGGTAAGCGCGCTGGTGGCGTAGCCGGTAAAGCTGAGCGTGCCGCGTCCGTTTGGATCGGTCACAGTGCTGAGGTCGGCGCGCGTGAATCCGCCGCCGAGCGTGACCGTATGCGATCCCTTAGTCCAACTGACAGTTTCCGTCCCACCCTGGGTTTGATTGCGGGTAAGGTTCGCGGTGGAATCGCTCAATGAGCCAAAATTCGTGAAGCTCAGGGTAGGCGGTCCGTAATTGAGCGGATTGGACGAGATGCCGGGGATTCCCAGCTCCTCCGAGATGTTGGTCGAGAACAGCGAGAAATACGGCGTCAACTGGGTCACATTGCGGTTGAAGCGGAGTTGCAGATTGCTGAAAGCGGTGGAGGTCAGGTTGTGCATCCACATCAGCGTGGCGTTGGCGCCGTAACCATTGTTCCCATCCGAATAGCCGAAGGGCTGCGCCACGCTGCCGGTGCGATTCCGATATTGAAAATTGACGAACAGCCGGTCGATGTTCGTCAGATTGCGCGAGACGTGAATGCCGATGTTATCGCTATTGCTGGCCTGCGCGGTCTCGAACTGATAATTGTTGGCCGGCTGCGGTTCGTTCGGCTGCGGGTAGTAGTTCAGCAGCCCGAGCGCGATCGGACTGAGCAGATAGGACGGGATTTGATTCCCGGGGAACGGCTGGTGTGTTTGCGGATTGAAAATCGAGACCGGAACCGAGGAAAAGTCGCCCGAGCGCTCGGCGGGCGTGGGGACGGTTTCTGTAAACAGTTGCGGCGTGCGCGAGCGGGTGCCGAAATAGGTAATGAAGAAATGGGTATTGGGGCTTTTGATCAGATGCGGAATCAGGAGCGGTCCGCCAACGATCAAGCTGAAGCGGCTCTGCGCGTAGGCAGCCTGGGGAATATCGAGGCCATTGATCGAAAACGGCTTGGCATCGAGGGCCGAATTGTTGAGCGTGAAGGAAGCCATACCGCGAATCTGACTGGGGCGGTGGTGATTGCCATAGTGAACGCCGCCGGGGCGCCGGCCATGATAGCGGCCTCTGCGCGCAATCCTCACTGTACGGACCCCGCCGCCGAATCCGCCGCGCCCGCCAAAGCCTCCGCCTCCTTCGCTGAATCCTGGCGCATTAACAGGGCCGCCTTGCCCCATCATGCCGCCGAAGAAGATCGCCATCGGCGGACCCGAATCCGCCTCGGCGCCCCGCGCGGTTCCCGGACTTAAACTGCCCGAAATCAGGAACGCTTCGTTGCTGTTTTCGTTGGTTTGGGCCGCGATATTGGGCAGATTTTGCTGCTGTCCGAGTTGGCCTTGCTCGCCGAGACCTCCTTGCTGCTCCAGAGCGTTCAGGGCCTGATCCGGTTCGGACCCGCTGCTGCGAGCCGCAAACTGCTGGATGCGGCGCACCAGCGCCGGTTCCTCCAATCGGATGTCGAAATTGACCGCCCCTTTGGCCTGAGCGTAGTCCACCGTCTTGTTAAGAGGCTGGAATCCGAACATCTGAACAGTCACGGTCCAATTTCCCGGGGCGAGCGTCGGGAATGTGTAATGGCCATCGCCGTCGGTGACCGTGGAAACGTGGCGGCTGCCTTGTGTAGCAGTTACGGTTGCGCCGGGAATCGGCTGACCACCGGATTTGACGAATCCGCTTTGAGCGAAAGCGGCCGCCGTAAACATGAGTAAGACAAAAATAGCTCGAAGCAAGTTGTCTGTAAGGATGTTCGGGAAGCCGTCAAGGTTACCGGGCCGACTGAACCCTGAGCGTGAGCGAGGGGGTGCAGGCCAATCCCTAACGGTCGGGGTTCTGTTTGGTTCGATACACCTGCCGCGCATGGTCATAGGCCGCCCGGGCCGCAGGAAGCTCGCGGGCCGACGTTTGGGGCGCTTTTTGACTCCAGCACTGATCGACACCCGCCAGGCACCACGCCACGCTCTCCCGCACCGGCCGCATCGGCTTCCCTGCGACGATCACGAAAATGGGGTTGGTGTGGGAAGAGGGTAGAATGCGCAGCGCCATCCAGCAGCTTTCTTTCACAGGGACCGCAAAGTGGAGCCGCTGCAAACTGCCGTCAGCAAGGAGCGTTTGCCGCGCGGCGGGCAGCCCGTTCACAACGACTTCCACGGGAACCGTACGTGTATCGCCGATGCGCGCGCGTTCGACATCCCAATACGGCTCCTTGTCGTAAGGCAAGTCGCGAATGTTCGTTTTGGCGGTCTCATCCAAATAGGCCGCGGCATTCACGGTTACCTGAACTTCCGCCGGCTTGGCTAAATGAGCTTCGCCTCCAACCTCAACGCCGTTTACCGCGAAATCCATGAGATGGCTCTTGCCATCCGAGATGTAACTGCGGCCGCGCTGTACGGAATCGAGCCAACCTCTATAAGTGAGACCTCCATCGACTTTCGCGTACACTCTTCCCTGCCCCACGCGCTGATCCGTTATGCAGGGAAAATCCGTTTCGCCTGAAAGCCGCGCGCGAAAGCCTGCGTTGAGCGTGTGATACCAGATGTTCAGCTCCCATATATAAGGAGTATCTCCGCCAGACATAAAGTCGACCGCATTCGGATAAGTTACATCGACGATGTACTCGTTGGCGCCGATTCCGTCGAATGGCGGGATCTCGTAGTTAGGCAGCTTTGTGCTCTTGACCGCAAGCCCCCATCCGGAATGCGGGTAGCCCACAACCGCCCCTTGCCGTTTGCCCCAGCGCAGGATGGGCAAGTTCCAGGTAGGCCAATCGGCGATGTGCTTGGTGCCTGGATAGTTCTGCTCTTTCAGTCCAAGCAGGACAAGATGGCCGCAATGGCTGGAGGGAAAGCCTGAGACTTCGAGGTCGTAGTGCAGAATCGCGCCGGGCCTGGAGAGCGGGTTATCGCGTCCGGTGAAAAACTGCTTTTGATAGTAGTAGCAGGGCGCCCAGTTGAGGACGCAGCCCACGTTCAGATGCTCTCCTTCCACCTGGCGCATCATAGCCACCGGTCCGACTCCCTCGGTCGGCGTTACGTAGTGCGAGCATCCGGCCGCATGAATGTGCTGGTCTCCCGAATACCAGCCGTGCCTAGCGGGATGAATCCAACGCTTGAGCTGAAACTCAAGCTGCCGCGGATCCTTTCCTTGTATGTGAAACTTCCGCGTCTCGGATAGGTATTCTGTTCCGCCGGTGCAGGTAACTTCATAAGTACCATCCGGTAGCAGGATCTTTTCTCCATCGGCGCGATAGACCTGAGGCTGAAAAAAGAAATCGGGCGCGAGCCGTTTGGATTGGCTCGGATAGATGCGGCCCAGCCGGTCGCGAACCAGAAACGAAGCAGTTGTCGCCGCGCCGCCGTCATCGGCGACGCGCAAAACAATGGATCTGGCCGGCAGCGCCTTAAACAAGATATCGATGTAATTGCGAAAGCCGATATCTTGCGTGCCTTGCCCGATGTTGAACGCGATGCGCGCAGAGCGCTGCCCCGCATCGCGGCTATAGATTTCCAGAATCGCGTATTCGAGCGCTAGTCCGGATAAGTGGTTCGTAAGCGGCTGTTTCTGGTAAAGCGAAATATCCGCCCAGCGGTCGCGGATCTGCTCGCGGGTGATGTGCTCCTTCGGGCGCGGGCTCTCATCGTGCCAGGCAGAAACATAAACAGGCTGGCTATTGGGGCTTTCGACTTGAAGGGTGGCTGTCGCGCCCGCCTGGTTCAGCACTTTGACCAGAAACAGACGGGTTCCATGCTGCACCAACTCGGGCGCCGCAGGCCCGCGCTGAACAGCGACGCGGCTTTCGGGGTTGATGGTGACGATGGCCAAGGCGTAGCGGTCGAGGATTTTTTGCAAACCAGCAATTGCGGCGGAATCGTCTGTGCCCGCGAGCACGGTATTGATCTGCAAGCGATCCGCCGGAGAGAACGGCTGGCCCAAATAATGGAGTGCGGTTTCGATCTGGCGAATCTGATCGGCAAGCGGCTGCAGACTGACCGGCGCGTTGGCGGTGGGGATATGTTCCGGCTGGCCGCTGATCCAATTGGGCGTCCACTGCCGCTCGGTTTGGGCCGCGAACGCATCTTCTTCGGCCGCGAGCAGGCCGATTCCAGCGGCGATGCTTTCCAAAAGCTCCCTGCGCGAAATGGGCATCAGTGTATCTGATAGTGTTTCATAGAGCTCCTCAGTTTGAACAGTTTTCGTTAGGCTCAGGCGGCTTTGCGGGCGAAAGCGGCAGACCACGAACTGCGATGGTCTGCCCGGCGATTGGCCGCGATTTGTTTGGCGGTTGCCATGATGGTGATCCAGAAATAGAAAGCCATTAGCTGTTAGCTATTAGCTGTTAGAGGAAGCAGAACGGTCTCTAAAAAACCAGTGTACGATGCAATTCCAAGCGATTTCGTGTAAGTTGTTGGAAATTAGGGGAATAGAGGTTGTGACTAACGAAGTGCCGGTTTACACACACTGCCAGACCGAACGCACCGGAGACGCATTTAAACAGCCGACAGAAAACGATTGTCTGCCCTACCGTCGCGCAATCTGATAGGTTGAAGCGGATGGCTCTCGATCTTGAAACTTTGAAGACAGAGATGCAGGATTTTCTGAAAGACGCCGGGCTGGCGGTCTTTTATGGACATCCGCAGAGCGCTGAATTGGCCATTTATTGGGACACGGAGCGCCACGGCAATTTTCGCGAGTTCGTCGCGGTGGCGGCTAAGGCGGGCGCCAAACTGATCGTGTTTTCCGAGCAGCAATTCTCCGAAGGCCGCATCGAGAACGCGCGGTTCCAGATGGAAGAATGCGATCTTACGCGCGAGGAGGCGCGCAGTTTCGAGAACCGGCTGAACCAGTTCGAAGCCTATGAAGACTTCACCTGCGCGGTCGAACTCTCGTTTCACCTCGACGGACGCAGCTATGTTTTTGAGTTGAAAACCGATTGGTACCGGGCCTTCAATCGGCTGATCGGCGAAATCGATGCCTATCTGCCCGAACCGGAGGAGTTTTCGGAGGAGGAAGACGAAGGGCCGATCGGCGGCTATTTCTCCAAGAATTGATGATGAGTTCGACCGGAATCGCAGCGCCGGCCGCCGCCTCGTATTGGGCGCCGCCGCGAGCTTCACGCGAAGCGATTGAAAATCTGCAACGGGATCTGCAATGGGAGCGGCCGGCAGCAGCCGTGCTCGCGGAGCGCGGTTACCTTGATCCCGAAGCGGCACGGGAGTTTCTTTATCCGCGCCTCGAGTCACTGCACGATCCGCTGCTGATGCGCGATATGGAGCGCGCGGTGGCTCGCACTCTGGATGCCGTGCGCGGCGGCGAACGGATTCTGCTTTACGGCGATTACGATGCGGACGGCACCTGCTCGATCGTCATTTTAAAGAAGTGTCTAGACCTGCTGGGCGGACAGGCGGATTTTCACGTGCCGCATCGCATCAAGGACGGCTACGGCATGCGCGCCGAGGTGGTAGAACAAGCCGCACACGACGGGGTTCGTTTGATCGTGAGCGCCGACACGGGAATTCGCGCCGCGGATGTTGTCCGGCAAGGGAACGCGCTGGGCATCGACACGATCGTGACGGATCATCATCTTCCCGAAGCCGAACTGCCGCCCGCGCTCGCCGTGCTGAATCCGAACCGGCCCGATTGCACGTATCCGAACAAGCATCTGTGCGGGGCGGGCGTGGCGTTCAAACTGGTGCAGGCGCTGCTTGCGGCATCTGGCTTCGCGGAAGCGCGGCGCCACGCGCTGCTTGAATCGTTTCTGAAGCTGGTCGCGATCGCAACCGTTGCGGATGTGGTGCCGCTTAAGGGGGAAAACCGGATCCTGGTGCAGCGCGGGCTCTGCGGGCTTCGCAAGGTGCGCAACCCGGGTCTGCAAGCACTGCTGGCTACTGCCGGATTCGCAGACGGCGAATGCCCGTCTGCGCATGCGGTCGCTTTTCGAGTGGCTCCGCGCATCAACGCCGCGGGACGAATGGCTACGGCGCAGGATGTCGTCGAGTTGTTTCTAACCAAAGACACGAAACGCGCGCGGGAGCTTGCCGAACAACTCGATGCGCTGAACCGCGAGCGCCAGGAGGTGGAGAGGCGGATCGTCGAAACGATTGTAGAAGGATGCGAGGAATCGCCGCGGGAGGGTACCGCATTCGTGTTTGCCGGCGCCGATTGGCATCTCGGCGTGCTGGGCATCGTCGCCAGCCGTCTCGTGGAACGCCTTTACCGCCCTGTTTTCGTTCTAAGCGATACCACTTCCGAAGCCGGGGAGCCGATGCTCGCCGGTTCAGGGCGCAGCATTCCGAGTTTCCATTTGCTCGAAGCACTCGAAAGCATGCCCGAGGTTTTTTCACGGTTCGGCGGCCATCGTCAAGCTGCGGGCGTGACGCTGGTGGCGGAGCGACTGGGCGAATTCCGCAACCGCTTCGAGCAGTACGCTTGCGAGCGTCTGAGGCCGGATGATCTTTGCCGCCGGCATGCGATTGATGCCGCCGTGTCCTTCGCCGAGCTTAGCGAACGGGCGATCCAGCAGGTTATGATGCTGGGGCCGTTCGGCATGGGCAATCCCGCGCCGCTGTTCTGCGCGCAAGGGGCCGAAGTGGCGGGACCGCCCAAAGCGCTTCAGGACGGAAAACATTTCGACGTGCCGCTGCGGCATGGCGGGCGTCTGCTTTTTTGCAAAGCGTGGCATTTCGCCGAGCGCGCGGCGTTGCTTGCGCCCGGCTCCAAACTGGACGTTCTGTTCCAGATCGAAGACGATGCCTTCTCGCGCAAACGCGGTTATGGCTCCTGGTGCATTTCCATCAAGGATGTGCGGGCATGCACCGTTTAGTAACAGCGGCACGGGCGGCTCGGGCATACGCCCGCGCTCGGTTTTCGGATTTTGCCGTTGGAGCCGCAGTAGAGGACGAACACGGCCGCGTCTTCACCGGATGCAACATCGAGAGCGCCAGCTATGGCCTGACCATCTGCGCCGAGCGCGTCGCAGTGTTCAAAGCCGTTTCCGAAGGGGCCGGCAAGCTGAAGCACATGGCCCTGGTGGCGGATTCGGAAACGCTCGTAACACCCTGCGGCGCTTGCCGGCAGATCCTGTGGGAGTTCTGCGGCGGTGGCGAACTCATTCTGGCGAATCTTGTCGGACGCGAAGAGAGCGTCCGGATCGCTTCGCTTTTTCCGCGGCCGTTCGATGCATCGTTGTTGTAATCTCCGTAGGAACTGCGACTAAGGGACTATCGCGTGGGCTGAAGCCCACGCCGGCACGCTGAAGGGTGCGCCACAATCAGAGGCGGTAAGTTGCTGAATGTGCCCCTGAGCGATTACGCTTCCGGCTCAGTTTCGGGATTTTCAAATCGCAGATCTATACCACTAAAAACTCAGGTGCAGCCCGCCCACGGCCCAGCGGCCGGGCGTGGGAAAACCTTCGTCGAAGAAGCCTTGGCCGAGGGCGTTGGAAAGACGCACATACATACGCACCGAAACGCGCTCGTTCACGGGAATCGTATATCCGCCCGAAATGCCGAGCAGCCGGGGGCCATCGAAACGATACGCGTAGCCTTCGAAGCCGTAGATCGGATAGAGATAGCTGCTGCCCGCTTTGAAATCGGCCGCGACGTCGATGCGGCTGCCGAACTGCTGGGTAGCCACCACCGAAAACATATGCGGCATGATTCCCGGCCGCTGGAGCGGATCAAAGGCGGTTCCGGTGTAGTATTCCGAAACCCGGTCTTTGGCGTTTGTATAGGTATAAGACGCGGAGACGGTGGTCTGGCGGGCGGGGTGGAACTCCGCGCTGAGCTCAAGGCCGCGCGAGATACCGCCGCCGGTGTTGTAGTAGCCTCCGGTCCGGCCGTATTGGTCCACATAGCCGGGAGGAAAGCTCAGATACCCAATCACCTGCTGAAGTTCCGAATAA
This sequence comes from Bryobacteraceae bacterium, assembly GCA_036379475.1. GTDB lineage: Bacteria > Acidobacteriota > Terriglobia > Bryobacterales > Bryobacteraceae > Bog-105. The sequence continues at coordinate 14,083 of DASVGP010000118.1, forward strand.
AAGTAAGTGCCACTTAGACGCAGACGGGTGTTCAAGAAATATTGATCGAACCCGAAATCGCCGGAGATGGCGCGCTCGGGCGCGAGGTTCGGATCCCCGATGGGGAAGTAAATGCCGCCGAAAAAGAAACCGCCGAAGCGTTCGTAAATCGAAGGCATACGGAAGCTGTTCCCCACATGCGCGCGCAGTTTGGTCCCGCTGCTCTTAAAGAAATAGGCGATGGAAGCGTCGCCTGTGTAGGCGGCGGGAGGCGAAGGCAATGGAATGTTTGCATAAGGAGAAGCGGCGCCGGTAAGCGCGGGTTGGGCCAGGACATCCTGCATGTATCGGCCCGAGAGAAGAATTTCCAGGCGGTTGCGCAAGAAGCGAAGCTGGTCTTGCGCGAACACGGCGTTGCTCTGTTCCGTATCGCCGGTGCTAGTGTAAACGCGAGCCGCGGGATTGGGATTTTCATCCGAAGACACTTGGAGATAGCGCTCGCGCTCGAATTCATAACCGGCTGTGATCGTCTGATGTGCGCCCGGCAGATAATCGGCGCGAGCCTGCAACGTATCGATCCGGCCAGAATAGCGGCTGGAGGTATTAAAAAGCGGCTGAAACTCATAGGGCGTGTCGGGGCCGCCCGGTCCGTCAGTATTATCGCGATTGACATCGACGAGGTTATAAGCGACACGATAGGAAAGACGTGGATTGATTTGCTGGCGGAAACGAAACACCGAATCGAGGAAATGGGAATATCGCGCGCTATCGGGATTGCCAAGCGAGGGAACGTAAGTGGTGAGACCGGCAGGAGTAATGCCAGTAACTACCGCCGATTCGATCGGGTACGGATCGAGGTTTTGCTGCTGATACCCGGTATCGGCGAAAACGTCGGCCCCGATCCGGATAGCGGGAGTGAGCAGGTACGACAGGGTGCCTTTGCCGGTCCAGTCGCGAACCGGGCCGGCATCGGCGGCTCCCCGGCTGACGTTCAGATGCGAGACTCCCGCCGAATACATCAGCCGGTTGTCGAGCGCACCGCCGGCGAAATGCGCCACGCCCCGAGCGAGACCGAGGCCGCCGCCCTGCGCGTCGAGATCGCCATGGAAATGGCCGCCGCCGGGATCGGTGATCACATTTACGGTGCCCGCCATGGCATTGGTCCCGTACAACGACGAACCCGACCCTTGCAATACTTCGATGCGCGAAGAATCCACCAGCATCAAACTTCCAAGATAGGCACTCGCATCGCCCTCGGGGCTGGTAGGATCGCGGAAGCGGAAGCCGTCGAATAGAACGGCCGTATCGTAGGAGCGCATACCGCGAATCTCAATGCTGGAATACATTCCAGGGCCGCCCAGCCTGGTCACGCGCACGGCGGGAAGATAGCGCAACGCGCCGGCGACGGAAAAGATGCCGCGCTTTTCCGCATCTTTCGTATTCACGATGGCGAGCTGTTTGGAAACCTGGTCCACCGATTCGGGCAGACTGGCGGCGGTAACGCTGACCTGCGCCTGCACGGCCGAGACCAGAAGTTCCAAAGTTACTTGCCTGGTTTCGCCCGGCGATAGCCGTAAATCTCGCGGCTGCGCGATGGTCAAGCCGGGAGCCGAGGCAGCGAGCAAATACTTCCCCGGCACGAGGTCGTTGAATTGAAAATGACCGGCTGAATTACTATTTGTTGTCGAGACCACCGAACCGGCAAGCAGCCGCAAAGTTACGCTTGCACCGGCAACCGCGGCGCCGGAACTGTCTTTTGTGGTGCCGGAAATGGCAGCCGATTCGGCGTTTAGTAAAGAGACTGCGGCAACCAGCAGCGCAGTGCGAAGAACACAAAGAACCATCGTCAGCCCTCCCTCGAGGCGGCAAAACATCCGCTCCTTTTTGGAGCAGGCTGCGGCAGGTCTTCGGACTTACAGGCGGGCGGTTTCCAAAACCGCGGTCCTACTGGCCCGGCTTCCCGCCTCAGATGAGAGGCAGTGCTTGAATGGGCGTTCGTTCCTGCTTACCGCTGCGGGGCAGTCCTGGATTCGCACCAGGTTCCCTCTTGAATACGCAGGCTGGCTAGCCTTTGTATACCGTCAGCGATAACCAGAGTAGCCGATTTCCGGGCAATTTGCAATATGTCCAAGCAAGAGTTCAGATCTCAACCGGGCCAGGAGGAGGATCGGGAATTGACGGGAAGGTCTCTTCGAGTGGCTGAAGAGTCGACAGCAACGCCAGTAGGGACTTCGGCGGATCTGATCCGTCGGGCGGGGACTACGCCAGTATCCATTCGCCGGCCGAAAACGTCAGGCGATTTCGACTTCGACGCCCATGCTGACGCAGGCGCCTTTGACTTGCTCGACTGCGGCTTCGAGCGTAAAGCAGTTGAGGTCCGGCATTTTGATCTTGGCGATTTCTTCGAGTTGCGCCCGAGTGATCTTGCCGACCTTGTTCTTATTCGGCTCGGCGGAGCCTTTCGCCAGGCTCAGGCTGCGCTTGATGAGAACGGCGGCCGGCGGCGTTTTGGTGATGAAGCTGAAAGAACGGTCGGAGTAAATCGTGATCACGACCGGAATGATCAGCCCTTCCTGGTCCTTTGCCGACGTTTTCGCATTGAACGCCTTGCAGAATTCCATAATGTTGACGCCCTGCGGCCCCAGAGCCGTGCCCACGGGGGGAGCCGGTGTGGCCTTGCCCGCCGGAATTTGCAGTTTTACCGAACCTGTGACTCTTTTTGCCATTGCTTTAGATCTTTTCCACTTGTAAGAAATCCAATTCCACCGGAGTTGAGCGGCCGAAGATGGTGACCATCACGCGCAGTGTGCTGCGATCCGTATTAACCTCATCGACACGCCCGGAAAAGTTGGTGAAGGGGCCGTCGATGATCTTCACCGTTTCGCCCTTCTCGAACTTCATCTTGGGCCTCGGCCGTTCCTGGCTGGAAGCCTGGCGGTAGAGTACGGAGTTGACCTCATCGGCGGTAAGCGGAACCGGCTTGGTACCGCCGCCAACAAATCCGGTCACGCGCGGCGTGGCTTTCACCGCATGCCAAAGCTCGTCGTCCATCTCCATCTCGACCAGCACATAGCCGGGGTAGAGCAGGCGCTTGCTGGTGACTTTCTTGCCATTGCGCAGCTCGATAACTTCCTCGGTCGGAATGAGGAGTTGCCCAATCCGCTCCGAGAAGCCGTAAGCTTGCGCGCGGGTGCGGAGGGAATCGGCGACCTTCTGCTCGAACCCGGAGTAGGCGTGAATGATGTACCAGCTTTTCGGCGGCCCGGCGGGTGCTTCGGGCCCCTCGGCGTGTTCGGCGGCTTCGGCATCTGCCCCAGCGCCAGCTTCAGGCGCGCCAGCTTCAGCCGCGCCAGCTTCAGTATGGATTTCGTCTTCGGCGACACCGTGATCCACCTCCAGGGTGTCCTGAAGCGCTTCGGGCTGCCGGTCGTCTGAGAAATTCTCGTCTGCCATTCGCTAACTTTGATTTGCCTTTTATCGCCCGGTCAAGTGGTTGATGAGCCGAGTCAGGACGGCGCTGAAAATGCTGTCGATCACCCAGAAATAAGCGGCCAACAGAAACACCGCGCCGATGACCACGCCGGTGGTGGCGCGCACCTGCTTCCAACTGGGCCAGGAGACGCGGCGCATCTCCGCCTTCACCTCTTCGATGTAAGACTTTGTTTGTTGCGGCCAGCTCATCACTACGGTACTTGTTTCCATACAATACTGCTCCTGAGTTCAGCCTGCCTCCGCTTGCCGGATGGTCTGAAGGAGGCGCTTGGCAGGGGCAGAGGGATTCGAACCCCCACTCGCGGTTTTGGAGACCGCTGGTCTACCGTTAAACCTATGCCCCTTTTCGGCAAACCGGTCGCTCACGCTTCCGGCTCTGGTCTCTATTAAGCTTTCCTTTCAGCCTAGCAAAACCGAACCCGGAACCGGCAAAAGCCTACTTGGTTTCCCGGTGCGGTTGGTGCTTCCGGCAATACGGGCAAAACTTCTTCATCTCCAGACGCTCGGTCGTCGTCTTCTTGTTTTTGGTCTTGCTGTAGTTCCGGTTCTTGCATTCGCTGCACTGGAACTGAATAATTTCACGCGGCATAAAAATCCTCGTTCTGGTCGCTTACGCTTCCGGCTCAGTTTCGGGCGGCTACTCCACGATCTCGCTGACCGTCCCGGCCCCCACCGTGCGGCCGCCTTCGCGAATGGCGAAACGCAAGCCCTTGTCCATGGCCACCGGCGTGATCAGATCCACCTCAATCGACACGTTGTCGCCCGGCATAATCATCTCCGTGCCTTCGGGCAGCTTGGCCACTCCCGTAACGTCGGTGGTGCGGAAGTAAAACTGCGGCCGGTAGCCGTTGAAAAACGGCGTGTGCCGCCCGCCTTCT
>DASVGP010000119.1:0-32980 GCA_036379475.1 Bryobacteraceae bacterium
CGTTTTCATCTCAACCACTGGCAGCCCGAGCTGAGCGCGGGCGGCCCGCGCGGCTATTTCGACTTCGGCGGTGCGCTTACGACAAGTAATCTGGGCAACGGCAACGCTACAAACTCGAATCAGTTCAACGAATATGCGCAATTTCTTCTGGGTCTTTCGGACGATACGCAAAAAGGCGAGCAGAACATCCTCCTGACAGGCCGCGAGTGGCAATTCGGCTGGTTTGCCCAGGACACCTGGCAAGTCTCGAAGAATCTAACGCTTGACCTCGGCCTGCGCTACGCTCTGTTTCCCCTGATGACGCGCTGCTGCGGGAAAGGAATCGAGCGCTACGATCCGACCACGAACCTTGTGCATATGGGCGGCCGGGGCAATGTTCCCATGGACGCTGGCATCAGTGTCAGCCACAAGCTGTTCGCGCCGCGCGCCGGCATTGCTTACCGCCTTGGTAGCAAGACCGTAATCCGCGCCGGCTATGGCATCAACTTCGATCCGCTGCCACTCTCGCGGCCCTACCGAGGTTACTACCCGCTGACAATCAATGACAGGTACTCGCCGCTGAATAGTTTTTCCGTTGCGAATCTTGCATCCGGCGCATCCGGCTTCATACCCGCCACGTTGGCCAATGGTATTCCACCCATCATCGGCCCGGATCTCTCAACCGGTCTGGTCCCTTTAGATCCGAAGGCGGCCGAGCGCACTCTGGAACACTTTATCCATCGCGGTTACATCCAGTCCTACAACTTCACGATTGAGCGGCAGCTCCCAGAAAAAGTGCTGTTTTCGGCCGGCTATGTGGGCACGCACACGGTCCACGAGTTCGGTCAGCTTAATATCAACGCAGGTTATCCGGGCTCGGGAACGACAGGTCTGCCTTTGTTCGCAGCCTGGGGACGCACCGCCGAAACAGGGCTGTTCGACGGCTATTTGAGCTCCGAATACAATTCGCTGCAGGTGACAGCCAATCGCCAGTTTGCGAACGGATTGATGCTGAAAGGCTCTTACACCTGGGCGCATGCAATCGATTACCTCGATGACGATGCCGGGAGTTCTCAGAGCGGCGTGAGTTGGAACTGGGCTCCGGTTTTCCAGCGCAATCGAGCTTCGGCCGGATGGGATCAGCGGCAGACTTTCCAACTGGGATGGGTGTATGCTTTGCCGTTCGGTCCCGGGAAGAAGTATGTGAACAGCGGAATCGGATCGAAGATCCTGGGAAACTGGCAACTCAGCGGTGTCGAAGCCTGCCACACGGGAACGCCCCTGACCATCGGTGCGCCAGGCACCTCGCTCGATGCGCCCAACAACCTGCAAACCGCGGACCAGGTGATGGCACAGGTTCCATTCCTGGGCGGTGTCGGGCCTGGAGCGCATTGGTACGACCCGGCTGCTTTTGCCCCGGTCACGACGCAGCGCTTCGGCACTACCGGACGCAATATACTGGCCGGTCCGGGCCTGTGGAACACGGATCTGAGCATTTCACGCATCTTTGCGATCAAGGAGCGCCTCAAGTTCGAGTTCCGGGCTGAATTCTATAACTTGCCGAACACATCGCATTTCAACAATCCCGATCTCGGTGTGACCGACTCAGACTTCATGCAAGTCACGAGTTCGTACGGCGAGCGCAACGTTCGATTCGCCGGGCGGTTCACGTGGTGAATTCTGGCTGAGGGATCAGCTCCGATTGACGTCTGAACGCAAAGCGCAGCTCGCGGAGTATGCAAGGCGCCGGCCGGAAAACGAAGAAGTGCCGACGGTGCCGCACCAAGCCTGCGGGAGAGGCCTCGAGGAGCTAGTTGGGGAATAGGAGTGATTGCGTGATCCGTGTTGTACTTCGTTGTGTGTTGATAGCCGGTTCGATTCTAGTCTTAGGTCATCCCTGGGAATTTGCAGCCGCCGACCCCCAGCGTAATTATGCCGATTCCATGACGGTGAGCCGCAACGGCATCGTAGCGACCAGCCAGGCAGTGGCATCTCAGGTGGGGGCCTCGATTCTCGCCCGTGGCGGGAGCGCAGTCGACGCGGCAATCGCCGCTAACGCCGCTCTCGGCGTGATCGAGCCCATGATGAACGGCATGGGCGGTGATCTCTTCGCCATTGTCTATGACGCAAAGACCAAGAAGCTCTATGGACTGAATTCGAGTGGATGGTCCCCGAAAGCGATGACTATCGGCGCCTTAAAAGCGAAGGGCTTATCCAAGATTCCTCCCCGTAGTATTTACGCCGTAACTGTGCCCGGTGCTGTGGCAGGATGGGCTGCCCTGCACAAACGATTCGGGAAATTGCCATTGGCAGAGGATCTTCAACCGGCTATTGCCCTTGCCAAGAACGGTGTTCCAATTCCGGAGACAGATGCCGCCAATTGGAAAGAGTTCGGGGAGCCGCTAGCTTCCAGCCCGACGTTCGCTCCCGTTTTTCTGCCTGGCGGCAAGCCACCGACGACAGGGCAAGTATTCCGTAATCCTGACCTGGCCCATTCGCTCAGTATCGTCGCGCAGCATGGCCGCGCCGGGTTTTACAGCGGCCCAATTGCGCATGCCATCCTAAAGCTCTCTCGATCCAAGGGCGGATTCCTGACGGCTGCTGATCTGGCGGACTTCCAACCGCAGTGGGCCAGCCCGATTTCAACGACATATCACGGATGGACCGTTTACGAGATGCCTCCAAATTCCCAGGGAGAGGCAGCACTTGCGATGCTCAACATCATGGAACAATTTCCGCTTCGTCAGTGGGGACATGATAGTGCCAAGACACTTCATGTTGAGATTGAGGCGAAGAAACTAGCCTACGCCGATTTATTGCACTATGTGGGAGATCCCAGGACGAATTATGTCCCGACTGCACAGTTGATTTCGAAAAAACTTGCGAGAAGACGCGCCCGACTAATCCAAATGAATCATGCTCACTGCCATGTATTGCCATCGGTTCTGAAAGAACGACTCTCAGCATTAAAAAGCGACACAACCTACTTTGCTACGGTGGATCGCGACGGCGATGAGGTGTCAATCATCCAAAGCAATTCGGACGCGTTCGGAAGCGGTCTCGTAGCTCCGGGAACCGGCTTCGTCCTACAGGATCGCGGAACCGGGTTCACTATGAAACCGGGACAGCCGGATTCCCTGGCGCCGCACAAACGCCCTCTGCATACCATTATCCCCGCTTTTATGCAGCAGGGCGACATCAGGATCGCTTTTGGGATCATGCGGGGCTTCAATCAGGCGCAGGCGCACGCGCAATTTGTCTCCGATATTGTTGATTTTGGCATGAATATCCAGGCGGCTCTGGATGCACCGAGATTCGATAAGACCACCTTCGGAGGGTGCGACGTCAACATAGAAGACGGCTTTTCCAGGTCGGTTTTCGCGGCATTAACAGCCAAGGGACACCATTTGATCCTCAATGAACGCTATTCCCAGATCATGGGCCGCGGCAACGCAGTGATGCACAACAGTAAGTTAGACGTAAACTTCGGTGCGACGGATCCCAGGGCGGACGGCGCGGCCGTTCCAGAGATTCCGCTACAGTATTCAAAGGTCAAATGACACTAACTAACATCTTCGTATTTGCCCTTGTCGGAGCAGCCGTGGGGATCCCGGGATTCGCGGCCGGCAATAGTGGCGAAGAACTTGCGCTTACTCCGCCCATGGGCTGGAACGACTGGGCCCATTACCAATGCGAATACACCGCACAGACTATTCTCACCAACGCCAGGGCTTTGGTAAAGACCGGGCTCGCTGCTCGTGGATATAAGACGGTTACTATCGACGATTGTTGGATGCAGAAAGACCGTGATAGCCAGGGCAATCTCCAGGCCGATCCACAGCGCTTTCCGCAAGGTATGAAGGCACTTGCTAATGCCATCCACTCCATGGGGCTAAAATTTGGCATCTATGAGGATTCCGGTTATGCAACCTGCGGAGGCTTCGCCGGCAGCGGAGTGCCGAATGGCGGTGGCAAAGCTCACTTTTCTCAGGATGCCCGATTGTTTGCATCGTGGGGAGTGGATTATCTGAAGTTGGACGGATGCAATGTATATATACCGCCGGGGAGTAACAAAGTCAAAGCAAGGCACAAGGCCTATTCTGCGGAGAGTGCAGCCCTGAAAGCGACAGGCAGGCCCATCGTTTTCTCCGAATCGGCTACGGACTGTTGCCGGTTCGACCCCTATTACTACGATGTGCTGAGCTGGGTCGGCCAGTACGGGCAGTTGTGGCGCATAGGTAACGATGTCGCAACGTTTCGTGCGAGCCATCCTGACAGGCCTCGATTTCACAGCGTACTGTGGAACTATGCTGTTAATCTCCAGTTAGGCCGATTTCAGAAGCCCGGCAACTGGGACGATCCCGATTTCGTCATCGGCGGCGACTCTGGTTTGAGCCTGGCTGAAACCCGCAGCCAGATGGCCTTATGGTCCATGATGTCATCGCCGCTCAACCTCAGCTCCAATATAGGTAAGCTCAGCTCGGAGGCAATTGCCATTCTTGGCAACAAACAGGTTATAGCCATTGACCAGGACCCGCTGGGCAAGATGGCCACTCTAGTGCGGCGCACCCCGGTAATGGATGTTCTATTCAAAAGGCTTGACGGCGACGAATATGCGGTCGCAGTGCTGAATCACGGAAGCTCAACCATTCAGGTCAAGTTGCATCCGGTCGAGTTCGGCTTTTCTACAAACAAAGCGTGCCGGCTGCGAGCGCGGAATTTATGGAGCGGAACGCATTCGTACTCGTCTCTGTTATCGGCTAACGTCGCTAGCCATGACACAGAAATCTGGCAGATGCGGGCGAGCTCATCCTGTGGCGTGCCGACTCGCACCGGCGCCATTGTCATGGTTGTCCCTCCCGGGAAACACTGGCGCCAAAAACATCCCAACGAGCGGCATCCCGGTATTCAAGAGTATGGCCGCTGCCTCGCAGCCCCCGGTCATGTGGGAGCGTGCACAGGTGCTGCGGCGGAAAGGTGGACAGTGACGCCTGAGGGACTCTTGAAATCTGGTGAGCATTGCCTTGCTGTAATAAATGGCAAGGTAGTGATGCAGAGCTGTAGTACCGGCAGCACTGAGCATTGGAAATACAATTTGGCGGGCAATTTAATTGATTCCGGCGGCCAGTGTCTCAGCACCAGCGATGACAAAGACCGAGTGCAAAGTCTGAGTATCCAGACTTGTGGACATAATCCACCAAATCAGATATGGTCGTTGCCCAATTAGTGATCGCAAGGCTCGCTCTACCGCACCGGAAAAAGCGGGCGCAATCTCTGCGGTTGCGCCCAACTGGAGGAGAGTGAGTCGGTGACCTACAGCAATTGATCACCGAGCCATATGCACGAGGCAAAACGGAGAAGATCAGGAACGCGCGACGCGGTAGCGAACGACCAGAAAACAGGCACCTAGTCCCAACAGCCCCAAAGCCAACGACTGCGGTTCGGGAACCGCGGCGGAAGACAGAGAACCGAATAGCCCGTGATCTTCCACCTGGCCCGACCCCGGAATCCCAGCCGTGAAATAGAGCGTGTCGACACCTTGGCTGTGCGCCCCGTTGCCGAAGCTGAGGCCCCATAAACCGTCGATCGTCACTGGTGAGCCGTTCGGATCGTTCAGCGTGCTCAAAAAGCTGCCGGTGCTCGGATCGTAAGCATTGATCATTCCGTTCCCAAAGTTGCCTATTAGCAGGTCCCCGGAAAGCGTGCCGAATCCGGACGGAGCGAGCGCCAAACCCCAGGGCGAATTCAGCGCCCCTTGTGACGCGAGGCGCTTTACCAGATTGCCGTTCAGGTCGAAGACATCGACAAATCCGTGCCCGGGGCCCGCAACGTCGTCGGTCTTGGCGGCATCCTGGAGCGCATACGTCACATACAGTTTTCCGCCAATGTTCTGAATATCGAAGGGAGCGTATCCGGCAGGAAGGGTCGGATCCTGAAAAGAGCCGGAAAGGGTGGTGGCGTGGAAATTCGAATCGAACACATCCACTCGGCCAAGGCCGAAGTTCGTCGCATAGAGCAGATCTCCCGATCCGTTATTGCCGATGGCGAGACCCTTGTAAACCGAACCGGCCGGGGATGTCGCTTTCAAAACCGCGCTCGTCCCCGAATTCCACGCGGAAAGCGTCCCGTCTTCGGTGTCGAAGATAAAACGCGCCCCGCCGAAATTTGAGCTGGAATTAAAAACGATTCCCGTGGGCGCGGTCGGAACCGTAACCTCCAGCGGCAGTTTCGCCCCGTTGCCGTCGTACAGAGTAGCCATGCCGGTTCCGTTGTCGTTCACCCAAAATGGGGTGGACGGCCCTGCAACAATGCCCCATGGGTTTACCAAGCCAGGGTCCTGATTCGCCGCGACTCCCGGCAAATCGGAAACCAGGTTGGTTTGCATATAGCCGTTCAGAGAAGCTCCGGCGGCTCCTGCGGCGAGCGCGATCAAAGCACCCGCCGTAATTGCGATTGGCTTTTTCATGAATCCCCTCCTCGATCCGTTCCGAATCGTTTCAGACTTTAAGATGCTGTCTCGCCAAGCAGCTTTCGCTTACTTCTGTAAATGTTTTGTAAACGGCGCGCCGAACAGGCGAATTTACAACTTATTTCCCGTTTCTTTGCAGTTTTCTGCAAGTTGAGCGGATATGCTTCGGGACGTGACTGGTCAGGCGAGCTGCCGGCCCACGCTCGTTTCAGGCGCGTTCGGCGACATCGGGAGCGCCGAAATGCTTTTGCAAGACCAGGGCGACGGTACCCCTGAGGCGCGCGGTGGCGCCGTCTTGTGCGGGGATGAAGGCGATGGGTTTGCCGGATATGTTTTGGGCCTTCACTTGGGCTTCGATCGCCGGATAGAAGCGGCTCCAGGCGGCGGTAAATTCGCCTACGAAAACGATCGCCTGAGGCGCCAGCACGGCGACGATCATGCGCACGCCGCGGCCCAGTTGAGCCGCCATCCGGTCGAGAGCGCGGCCGGCGAGCACATCGCCCTGCTCGGCCAGCGCCAGCAGATCCGGGAAACCCAGCGAGGCGACGCGCCCGGCCTTCTTCCCGGCGGACTCAAAGTAGTAACGAAGCGCCGCGGAGTTCGACGCCAGCACTTCCCAGCAGCCGCGCGAGCCGCAGTGGCATAGCGGGCCATCAGGATCGAGCGGGATGTGTCCGAACTCGCCCGCCATGCCGCTCTGGCCGGTAATCAAATGGCGATGGGCGATGATGCCGGCGCCAATTCCTTCGGAGATGGTAAGAGCCACCAGATCCGTAAAGGCAGAGCCGCGCCCGAACCAGAATTCCGAAAGCGCACAGGCGTTGGCGGCGTTCTCGAGTTCGACCACATAGCCGGTCTCTCTTTCGAGCGGCCCTTTCAGATCCGTGGCCGGCCATCTCAGGTTCGGCGCAAAAACCAGCCTTTGGGTGGCGATGTCGATGCGGCCGGGAACGCTGATGCCGACCCCTTCGACGGTGTGTTGCGGGCGGGCCTCAGCCAGGCGTTTGATGCGGGCGGCAATCTGCCGGATGGCCGCGGCCGGATCGGCGGGAGTGGGCATCACCTCCTGCGCACTGAAGGCGCCATTCACATTAGCGACGCCGATGCTGATCCGCGAAGGACGAATGTCGATGCAGATCACCGCACGCTGCTCGTTGAGTTGCAAAAACGTGGGTCTGCGGCCGCGCGGCAGGCGGCCGGTTGCACCTTCAACGACGAGTTGATCCTCCATCAGCTCCTCCGCGATCAGCGAGACCGTGCTGCGCTGCAAACCCGAAAACCGCGCCACATCGGCACGCGAAATTGGCTGGCGGCTGCGAATCATGTTCAGAACGATGCGGCGGTTGATCTGGCGCGCCACTTCGCTGGAAGCAGCGGCGGGAGGATTAAAGTCAAGGCGTCGCATTTGTGAGTGCGTTCCGAACTATATATCGAAACGCAGGCGCATGTCAAGAAGTATTCTCACTTCACATCCACCGTCCGATCGCCCTCATACAGCATGATGTGGTGATAAGCTTCCCAGCCGTTCCAAAGAACCGGTGCGGGGAGCGGTGCGAGCGGGTTCTGGACGTATTTGGCAAAAATCGCGAGCAGGTCGCCAGTGCGGTTGACATTGGTTAACCAGTCGCCGCGGTACCAGTGTTTCCACTTGCCGTATTCGGCGGCGGCTTCCGCTTTGTGGATGGCGGAAATGGCTTCGAGCGCGCGCTCGGCCGATGCATGCGCGGCGGCGCTATCTCCGGCGATGCCATGCTGAATCGCATTCGCGGTTTGCCAAAGCATGCGGTTGCTCTCTCGATTGATCGCGACCATCGCTAACACCTGCATGCGGTAATAGGGCAGACGCTCGGGTAACACCAACTTCTCCGCTGCGAGCGCTTTGCTCCAGACCGCGTCCCAGCGCGGCTGGGCCTGCTTGCAGATCCGCGCCTCGCGCGCGGCGATCTCGCTCAAGTGCTGTCGGCCCGCGGGGCCGGCGGAGTCTCCCGGGAAATCGAATACGCGCGGCTCGATCCAGCGCGGCGACTGGCTCGGCAGTGAATAGAGCGGATCTTTCGTCATATACGCCAGCAACAGGAGTCGGGCCTCCGAATGGTAATAGTTATCTCCGTATTCGCGCACTCGGCCGTGAAAGGTGGTGTGGGCGGGGGCTGCGAAATACTCTTTGTAGACCGCGGCGATTTGCGGCGCAGCTTTCTTGCCGAACTCCTCGGCAGCCCATCCTCGATAGAAATTCCCGGCGCTGCTCCCCGGCGGCAGGCCTTTCCACGCCAGATTCATAACGGCTTCGGTCGTCATCGAGACTGGGCGTATGTCGCTGGTATTGAGGAGTAAGTAATTCGTAGCTCCCGCCTTGATATAACGGCCTAACTCCAAGTAAATGCGGCTGACCGGAACCATTTCGGTCAACTGATTGGCGCGGTCGTTCATCATGGCGACATGGTAGTAAGCTCCCTGCCCTTTTGCGACCTCTCCGCCGTCGAGTAGGTAGCCGTAACCGGCATCGGCCCAAACCAGCCCGACTTCGAGAGGAATCTTTAAGTCGCCCTGTTTCACCAGCCGCGCGCCTTCCTGCCACAAACTGGTAATAAATTGCGCATGCGGATGGCGCGCACGCACGATTTTCATCTGGTCGGCGATCGCTTCGCCAATCACATGGCCGAGTTTCTTATTGTTTCCTCGGACGTTCGGGTCGAAGCGTGCATAGCTGGCATCGGAAAGCCCGCGTAAGCCAACGGTCCACAGCACTTCGACGCCGGGCGGATACTCGTTTACTGCATCCTTCCAGGCGCGTTCGAGAATTTCGGGATGCTCCGTGTACGAATAAGGCACGCCCTTGGGCCAGCGAGCGACGTTCACTCCCAACGGAATGGCGTGGTGCTGGCTAATGATGAGACCGCGCTTGGCCGCGAGTTCGATCTGTGCATCGTCGGGGAAAATCCAGGTGCCCGGACAAACGATATTGCCCTTGAGCCGCAAGATCGTTTCGTAGATCTTGTTCCAGACCGCGAGCGAGATTCCGGTTCGTTCGCCTTTCGGAGCCGGCGCCCAGCCAGTGAGTAGATCCTCGTCGTTAGTAAAAAAGCCCCGGTACTTGAAAACAGGTGGCGGAAAGATTTTCTTTAAGTTTGCAGGGAGATCGATCCGCGAGCGGCGGGCAGGTACATGATCGGTCCAGTAATACATGGGATCGACGCCGAGATACTCCTGCGAGAACTGGTAGATGGCATAAATCGTTCCGCGCACATCGGCACCAGTAAGCACAACGGCTTGCCTCGCCGGGGATCCGCTCCAATGCACCGGAGAAACAGAGATGGAAAAGGACTCCGACTTGGTGAGCGGAGCGGGCCGCAATTTTTGAATCAGTGGAGAGCGAAACCCGATGAGGATCGTAACCGGAGTGGCTTGCTGCGGGCTGTGTACGATGGCCGGTCTTGTGCCGAAGACTTTTTGAAAATCGCGGGCAAGATCCTGCGCTGCTAAGACAACAGGTCCCGGTTCTTCCGGCCCAATCAGCAGTTTGACATTCGAATCGATGATTGTGGCAGCGCTAGCCGCGAACGACACGGCTAACGCGGCCGCGATGATCAGGATGGATTTTCTTCGCACAGAAAAGACCTTCGCGTTCGTTTCGAGTTTACGGACGCTGCGCGCCGCCCCAATAACGCTTGGCCCATTTCAAAAAATAGGGCCAGTTGGGACCGACGGTGTGGCCGCCGTGGTGCTGGCGGAAGGCTAAGTCGCCGCTCAAGAGAGCGGTTCCCATTGGGGGCATCTGCTGGGGGCCCAGGCCTTTTTTCCCCAGCAGCCGATAGACCTGCCCGGCAGCCGCTTCGGCCTCGAACTGTCCGCGGTCGTCCACCCAGCCGCCTTCCACTTTCGGCGAGCCGCAACTTACAAACACTGGCCGCGGCGCGCACAAAGCGATCAATTCGTTGGCATCGACCGGAAGCTGGTTGGGCGTCAGCGGCCCGGCATATTTAAGGAAATTTCCGTCCATCCAATGATATTCGCCGGCGCCCGCCAGGTTGGCGACCAGCTCGCCGAAGTTGCGCCGGCTGAGTTTGGCGCCGCCTTCGCCCGATGAACCGATCAGCCCGATGGAGAAGCGCTGGTCGAAGGCCATGGTAACCAGAGCGGCTTTGCCGTAGCGGGAAAGGCCCTCGATGGCGACGCGCTTGGCATCCACCGATTTGTCGGTTTCGAAATAATCCAAAGCGCGGCTGGCACCCCACGCCCAGGCGCGCAGCGTGCCCCATTGATCGAGCCTCCGCGGCTGGCCCCGATTGCAAAGGCCGATAATGCCTTCGGTCAGTCCCGCGCCGTTGTCCGCCTGATAACTGGCCGGGTTGAGTTCCGCATAGCCCCAACCCTTCGCGAGTATCTGCTCTTCGGGCGTCGGACCCGGCGGCGGAGCAGGCGGATGAAAACCCTTCGGCCATTTGAATCCCTTCGGAAAGACAAAGTGGAACTCCAGGATCACGGGCACCGGCCCGCTCGCGTTCGCCGGAGTAACCAGCGTGAGCGGAATGTTTACCACGATCGCCGGATAGGAGGAATCGTCGACGTGCCCGATTAGCTTTTTGCTGATTACCGGGTAACTGCCGATCTTATTGTGGACGATGCCAGTTATCTGCCAATTCACCTTCGGCGTGTGGGCCGGAACCCAGCCGTACATCGATTGGTTAAACATCCAGACCAGTTGCGGGCGCCGCTTGTTCCACCACATGGCAGAGGTCGCGACTTTTTGGCCGTCGTTCAAGACCAGCGCGTTGGGCAGCGTATAGGGCTTTACTTTCGATTCGTCATAATTGACGGCATTCGGCGCGTTCGGATGATGCGGATCGGCGCCCTGCCGCAGCGATTCGATATGCAGCAGATTGAGCATGCGCCGGTGGTCCTGCTGTGCGGTTAAATGGGCCGGCGGGGGCAGGCTGGCGGCAGAGAGCGGCGAGCCCATCAGCAATGCCGCAAACACAGTGGATGGAAGGTTCCCAAGTCGCATACTCTCCATGATATTGTTGTTTGTTCAAATTAAGTCATGAAAATTATTGATATCCGCGCGACCACGGTTACCGTCCCTCTCGAAGCGCCGCTACGCCATGCCAACGGCTGCCATTGGGGCCGCTTCGTCCGGACCATCGTCGAGGTGGAGACCGATAACGGCCTTGTTGGCCTTGGCGAGATGGGCGGCGGAGGCGAATCGGCCGAAGCGGTGTTTCGGGCCATGCTGGGATACCTGCGCGGGCACGACCCGGCGCGGCTGGAGGAGATGCGGTTTGTGATCGCGAACCCGACCGCGTCGCTTTATAACAACCGCACGCAGGTGCTGGCCGCCCTGGAATTCGCGTGTCTTGATATTTTGGGGCAGGCTTGGAACGTGCCGGTGTATCAGATTTTGGGCGGGAAGCTGCGGGATCGCATTCCATTCGCTTCTTACTGCTTCTTTCGTTACGCCGACCCGAAAACAGGCAGAGGCGAGATTCGCACGATCGATCAAGTCGTCAAAAACGCGCGCGAGCTGAAACAGAGATTCGGATTCACCACGCACAAAGTGAAAGCGGGCGTCTTCCATCCCGATTACGAGCTCGAGGTCTACCGCGCAGTTGCCGCGGCATTCCCTAACGACCATGTGCGGTTCGACTGCAACGGGGTTTGGTCTACCGAGCAGGCGATTCGCTTCGGGCAAGCCATTGAAGACCTGAACAACGATTATCTGGAAGATCCGGTTTTCGGTATGAACGGGATGCGGCGCGTGCGCGAGAAAGTCCGCATGCCGCTCGCGACGAACACGGTGGTGGTGAACTTCGAGCAGCTTGCCGCGAACGTGCTCAATACCGCCGTCGATGTGATCCTGCTTGACACGACATTCTGGGGCGGCATACGGGCGTGTGTGAAAGCAGCGGGGATCTGCGAGACGTTTCAGCTTGGGGTCGCGGTTCACTCTTCGGGAGAACTGGGGATTCAGCTTGCGACGATGCTGCACATGGGCGCGGTCATTCCGAATCTCAGTTTCGCCGCCGATGCTCATTATCACCACCTGACGGACGACATTATTCAAGGCGGCCCGCTGCGCTATGAAAGCGGCGCCATCGAAATTCCGAACGGACCTGGTTTAGGAGTGAAGCTGGATCGCGAAAAGCTGGCCGAGTATCGCGAGCTGTATGAAAAGCTCGGCGGCTATGCCTACGACCAGGATCCCGGACGCCCGGGGTGGGTTCCGGTGATTCCGAACGATCGCTGGGCCGATCCAAAAGACGCGCGCTGCCCGGAGATGGAGCTGGCTTGAAGAATTGCCTGGATTTGAGCGGCCGCGTTGCAGTGGTGATCGGCGCTACCGGAGGGTTGGGCAAAGCGCTGGCCGTCGGCCTGGCACGGCATGGAGCCGAGGTCGTGCCCACAGGCAGGCGGCGCGAGCGAGTGGAAGCGGTCTGCGAAGAGATCCGGGCGGCGGGCCGGCAAACGCTGATAGAAACGGCGGATGCGACCGACCGATCTTCGCTGGAGCAATTGCGGGAGCGTGTCGTTCGCGACCTGGGACGCGTTGACGTGCTGGTGAATGCGGCGGGCACGACGTTTCGCAAACCCACGATAGAGGTGACCGATGCCGATTGGTCTCCGCTGCTGGAGACCAATCTGAAAGGCGTGCTGAACGCCTGCCAGACATTTTACGAGCCGCTGAAAAAGAGCGGCTCGGGGCGCGTTATCAATATCGCTTCGCTCGGCTCATTTGTTGCCTTTCGCGAGGTGGCTCCATACTGCGCCTCCAAAGCGGCAGTGGTCTCCCTTACGCGCAGCCTGGGCTGCGAATGGGCGGGCCATGGGATCTGTGTAAATGCCATCGCGCCCGGCGTGTTTCCGACGGAACTGAATACCGATCTGCTCAACGGCACCGGCCGCGGGCAAGAGATTCTGATGCGCACCCCGATGCGTCGTTTCGGCAATCCCGAAGAACTGGTCGGCGCCGCGGTGCTGCTGGCCTCCGAGGCGGCGAGTTTTATCACCGGGCAGTGCATTGTGGTGGATGGTGGATTCCTGGCCTCGGGAGTGAATTCGTGAAGGCATGCTGGAGCTGCTGCATAGCAGTCTTCGCTACCCTGCCGCTGCACGCCGAAACCGGACATGCGGCCTGGCTGCGCTATACGCCCGTCTACGACCAAGCCTCGCGTACGCTTTATGAACAATTGCCGGCGACCGTAGTCCGGCTCGACGATTCGCCGGAAGCGAAATCGGCCCAGCACGAAATCATCCGCGGATTGCGCGGCATGCTCCATCGGGTCGAACGCACGGCGGATGCGACCGACCCAAACGGCTTGATTCTGCTGGCAACCGCGGCTCGCGTGAAGAAGATCTATCCGTCGCTCGATACGCCGGAGGATCTGATCCCGGGCGGGTATTGGCTCAAAACCAGCCTTCGTGGCGGGCACAAGGTCGTGATCGTAGCGGGCAGGGACGGCCGCGGCATTCTTTATGGCGCCTTCGCGCTGCTGCGCAAGATGCAACTGCGCAAGCGTATCGACCCGCTCGACGAAGAGCACAATCCGTATCAGCCGGTGCGCTGGGTAAACCAATGGGATAACTTGAACGGAACCATCGAGCGCGGCTACGGCGGCCGATCCATCTTCTTTGCCAATAATAATGTCGTAAGCGATTTGAGCCGCGCTTCGGATTACGCGCGGCTGCTCGCCTCGATCGGCATCAACGGCTGCACGGTAAATAACGTCAACGCCAATCCGCGCATCCTCAGCGCAGAATTTCTGCCGCAGCTTGCGCGCATTGCCGATGCATTCCGGCCCTGGGGCGTGCGGCTTTCCATTTCGGTGCCGTTCAATGCACCCCAGACGATCGGCAGGCTCAATACATTTGATCCTCTTAATCCGGCAGTTGTGAACTGGTGGAAAGAGAAGGCCGACGCGATTTACAAGCTGATTCCCGATTTTGGCGGCTTCGAATTGAAAGCCGGTTCCGAAGGCCAGCCCGGACCGGCCACTTACGGCCGTAATCCGGAGCAAGGCGCAAATATGATCGCGCACGCCCTCAAACCGCACGGCGGCGTCCTGCTCTATCGCGCATTTGTCTATAACAATCACCTCAATTGGCGCAATCCCAAAGCCGACCGCGCGCGCGCCGCCTACGACATTTTTCATCCGCTCGACGGCAAGTTCGAAGACAACGTCATCGTGCAGATCAAATACGGGCCCATCGATTTTCAGGTGCGCGAGCCGGTTTCTCCGCTCATCGGCGGATTACAGAAGACCAATGAAGCGCTGGAACTCCAGATCACGCAAGAGTACACCGGGCAGCAGCGGCACGTGGTTTATCTGGTTCCCATGTGGAAGCAGATCCTCGATTTCAATCTGCACGTGAATGGCGGCAACACGCCGGTGAAGAAGATCATTGCCGGCAAAGCCTTTCACCGGCCGCTCGGCGGCATGGTGGGGGTAGCCAATGTGGGTGTGGACCCGAACTGGATGGGCAGCGACCTCGCGCAGGCCAATCTCTACGGCTTCGGAAGGCTCGCCTGGAATCCGAATCTCAGCGCCCGCCGGATTACCCGCGAATGGACCGAAATGACGTTTGGCCAGGATTCGCTCGTCAATAACACCGTCGAGAGTATCCAGCTTGCATCCTGGCGCACCTATGAGAACTACACCGGGCCGCTGGGACTGGGCACCTTAACCGATATTCTCGGCAGCCATTACGGGCCGAACCCGCAATCTGCGGAGCACAACGGATGGGGCCAATGGATTCACGCAACGCAAAAAGGCATCGGCATGGACCGGACCGTCAAAACCGGGACCGGTTATATCGGGCAGTATCCGCCCGAGGTGGCTCGTCAGTACGAATCGCTTGCGACCACGCCGGACCACTTACTGCTTTTTATGCACCATGTCCTTTATACTTACCGCCTCCATTCCGGCAAAACAGTCATTCAATATATCTACGACTCGCACTATGCGGGCGCTGCCGAGGCTCGGCAGTTCGCCGAGTGGTGGAAGCAACTGCACGGCAAAGTGGACGAACATCGCTATAACGCGATTCTCGCTGAACTTACTTACGATATTGACCATTCCATCGTCTGGCGCGACGCGATTTGCAATTATTTCTATCGCATGTCTGGGATTCCGGATAAGCTGGGCCGGGTCGGGCATTATCCCGATCGGACGGAGGCCGAATCGATGCAGTTGACGGGTTACCAGCCGATAGACGTCAAACCTTGGGAGGATGCATCCGGCGGGAAAGCGGCTGCCTGCCCGGTTCAGTCCTGCAGCGCGAGTTTCACTTTCAACGGCAAGCCGGGGTGGTACAACGTTTCGGTCCAATATTTCGACTTACACACCGGAGCAGCGAAGTTTCGCGTCTTCGCGAATCGTCAGCAAATCGATGCCTGGGCTGCCGATGCGCAGTTCCCGTCGAAGATTCCGAACGGCGATAACTCTACGCGCAGAACGATTGCGGGCGTGAAGCTGCGGCCGGGAGATCGGATTCGAGTCGAAGGCACACCGGAAGCAGGCGATCGGGCAGATTTGGATTACGTAGTAGTGAAGCCTGAGCGGCCGATCATGCGAGGACACGCAGCGCGATGACGGTCTGATCGTCCGTCAAAGGCGTCGCGCCGCGGAAAGCGTCGATGTCCTGGAAAATTCTGGAGGCCATCTGCTGGGGCGCGGCGCCGCAGTTTGCCTGCATCACGCGTTTCAACCGCTCGCGCCCATATTCGTCCGGCCCGTTCACCTGATCTTCCACGCCATCTGAATAAAGCAGCACCAGATCGTTCGGTTCGGCAGCGACCGTCAGTTCTTCATATTCCTGATCTTCGAGCAGCCCGATGGGCATTCCTTCAATACGTTCGTCGAGAATTTTGCCCGAGCGGCAGATGAGCGGCGGCAAGGCTCCGGCATTGGCGAGGGTAAATGTGCGTTCGCGCGCTTTCCAGAGCAGCAGCGACAGTGTTGCATACTGAGCATCGACTCTTCGCTCGAGCAGAGCTTCATTGAGTGCTTTCATCAATTGCGCGGGCGAGCGGCGGCGCGGCACAAGCGTGCGCAGCAAGCCGGAAATGAGCGCGCCATAAAGCGCCGCGGCCGCGCCTTTGCCGCTGACATCGCCGAAAGCGATCACCGCTTCTTCTTCGGTCGGAGTGGAAAACACATAAAGGTCCCCGCTAATCTCGCGTGCGGGCCTGGTCTTGACACCTATTTCGAGGCCGGAGATGTCGGAAACGATGCGCGGCATCAGCACCGATTGCAGCTTGTAGGCCGCTTGCAGATCCTGCTCCATGCGCCGCTCGCGCTGCGCCAGTTCCTCGTAGAGCCGGGCGTTCTCGACCGAAGTGGCGATTTGTGGCGCAAGCAGAGTCAGCGTCCGGACGTGCTCTTCGGTGAAAAATGCGTAGCGGATGCTTTCGAGATCCATCACCCCTATGACGCGATCACGAAGGATTAGCGGAACCGCGGCTTCCGAGCGGATGTCATTATGCGAGGGGATATAGCGCGGGTCCTGGGTAACGTCGGGCACGCGAACCGGCTGGCGCGAAGCCGCCGCGGCGCCGGTGAGTCCTTTGCCGAATTCGATATTGGCGACCGTGACCGTCTGGTCGTAGCGCTGGCTGAAGCGGCAGTGCAGCAGCTTTCGGTGCTCATCGATCAGGAAAAGGTTAAATGCATCGAAGGCGATCAGCGCGCGGATGGTGACGGCGATTTTCGAGAGCAGCTCATCGAGGTCGAGAATGGAGCTGAATTCGCGCGACAAGTGTGTGAGCACGCGCAGAGTGCGGTTCTGGCGCTCGGCTCTGCGGTAAAGCCTGGCGTTGTCAATGGCAATGCCGACGCGGCTGGCAATCAGGCCCAGCAGGGCGATATCCTCCTCCGAGAACGCATTGGAACGGGTGAATTCCAAATCGATAACGCCCACCAGCTTGCCGCGCACCAGCATGGGCGCCGCCAGTTCGGAGCGGACCGCGTCTACTGCGTTGAGATAGCGGCGATCGGTGCGCACGTCGCGCACCGCAACCGGGCGGCGCCCGGCGGCGGCGGCGCCGGTGACCCCTTCGTCCAGCGCGATCGTGAGGTTTTTGGCCACTTCGTCCCGATGCCCGATCGAATAGCGCATACGCAGCGTCCGCGTGCGCTCGGTATACAGCAAAATCGCAAACAGATCGTAGGGGACAACGTCCTTGATGATTTCGGCGACATTCGCCATCAGGCGATCGAGATCGAGCGTCTCGGTCGTCACCGTGCTGACTTCGAGCAGAAAATCGAGAAGCTCGGCGCGCTCGCGAAAACGGACCGGGCCTTTACGTGCGACCGGCATCAGCGTGACAGCTCTTTGTCGAAATTTTCGGCGAGAATCACAAGCTCGGAGTGGGGCGGAAGAGCCTCCGCGCGATCAGCATAGCATGCGCAGAAGTGAGTACTCCATCCAGTTTATGTGTCGCCGTCCTGGGCGGCGGGCGCTTCAGGCTTGGGACCCGGCTCCCGGCGCAGTTCGCCCTCCACGTCGCGCAGCACCTGGCGCCCGTCGCGCCCGTGCAAATCGTGATCCAGCCGGCGCAGCGCGACTCCGACCACGTCCCGATGATGCAGCCGTGCGCCAAATTCGGGGCGATCCGACAGATCCTTCCACAGCCGGTGCACCAGATCGACGTCGCTCGGCCATAATTGCGGCTGGTGGGGGCCAAGCGAAAACCATTGCGTCGGGCCGCCATCGGGAGCGATGATTTCGAGCGCCAGCGCCGGCCGCGGCGGCGCAAGCTGCTCCCAGGCCCGGCCAATGTTGCGCGCCTCCTCTTCCGTCGTCATGTAGGGCTTAGGGGTAGCAACAATTCGCGAGGCCTTCAGCAATTGCGCGGCTCGCACCAGGGCGGCGTATCCATCGCGGCTGGGCACGGTCAACAGTTCCACGTGCTTGCCAGCCTTCTCGGCCACGTTCACAACCTTGCTGAACAGCTCGGTTTCCCGATCGCTAAAAATCTGATTGGGCGCGAGGCCGTACTCGCTGTTGCTGAACGGCATCAGCCGGTGTACGGTCATCACGACCACGTCCTGATGTTCCGGATGCAGATCGTCCAAAATCTTTCGCAAATGGTCCAACTGGCGCGGATCGGTGGCTTCGACGAGGATACTGCCTGGCCGCACATGCACATCCTGGACCGAGATGTCGGGACGCTCTTCAAGCTGGAACTTTTCCTGCTCTTCTTCGGTGAGCTTGCGGCGATGGCGGTTTTGTCGCTCCGAAAATACGAACACCGAGTACAGCCCGACGGTGAAAATGGAGCCGGAGATGGCGGCGATTTCCTTGGTGAGCATATTGATGATGGCCAGCAGGAAGAGGGTCACCGTGATCAAGATCAGCCCGAGGGGAATCTCTTTGCCGGCCACGCGGAAATTCAGCGGGGTTTTCCACTGCTGATCCGACCGCTTATAGCGCAGCACCAGCACGGCCAGCGCCTTCATGGCGAAACTCCACACCAAGCCGAAAGCATAGGCCTGACCCAGCGTTTCCACGTTTCCGCGGCTAAGGACGATGGTAATGATCTGTAACAGCACGATCAGGTTGATCATGCGGTGGGTGGTGCCGTATTTTTTGTGCTGATGGCGAAACCAGTCGGGCAGGACCCCATCTTCGGCAACGCGGTTGAGCACACCGTTCGATCCGATAATCGCGGTGTTGACAGCGCTGGCCAGAATCAGCGTGCCCACGATCGCGACAAACGCATGAAAGGCCAGCCTCAGCGGCAAGGGGCCAACCAACACCATCGACAGTCCACCGATCAAATTGTTCAGGTCATTGGCGCGCACCTTGTCGGGAATCAGCGTTACGGCGAAAAACGAAACCAGCGACGTAAACACCAGGGCATAAACAATGGCCAACATCCCGGTTTTGCGCAGGTTCGGCAGCTTCGGCGCTTCAATCTCGCGATAGACCTGGGCCAGAGTCTCGAAACCGCTCATGGCCAACAGCGAATGGCCCAAACCGATCAGAATGGCAACAAAAGTGATGGAGGGCACGACGGTCCCCCGTAACCAGCCGAGCGCATTTGGTCCGTACTGAATATTTGCGCGAATCGGCAGCGGTACCGGCTGGAAGCCCTTGAGGTACATGGTGAGAGCGCACCAGCCAATCAGAATGATCACCATGACAGTAACTAGCTGCATGATGCGCAGCGATTTTTTGCTGGATTCACGAATGCCGACCGTGTTTTGCCACCAGAAGTAGACTGTCACCGCGAGCGCCAGGCCGCCGGCGAAAAAGGGCGGCGAGAGATGATGGGGAATCTGCCAGTAATCGGCCAGCTCATTGATGATCCCGGCCAGATAAAGACCGGCGGTCACGGCGCTGATAGGACCTGTGAGCATGTAGTCGAACATCAAGGCCGAGACTGAGAACTTGGCCAGGGTGCCGCCCAGCGCTTCGTGCACGACCTTGTACACGCCGCCGCGCACGAACATGCTGCAGCTTTCGGTATAGATCGCCCGGATGGCGAAACCGAACAGCATGATGCCGAGGATGAACCAGGGCGCCGACTTGCCGATGGCGTTTTCGGCGATGCCGCCGGCGTAATAGGCCGAGGAAGCCAGATCGCTCAGCACGATCGAGGCCGCCCTCCAGAAGGAGATGAAGGACAGCATCACGGTCGTGGCCACCACGACCTTGGTTCTCGCTGAGGGCGTCGGAGACGTCAAATGAGAGGTCCTTTTCGATAGGAGGGATTCGGCTCGCGGAGAGTTATCGGCCTATTTATTCGTAACGCAGGGCCTCAGTGGGATTCAATTGCGAGGCGCGGCGGGCGGGCAGCAGCCCGAAGCCAACCCCTACCGCAAAGGAGACGCCAAAGGCAACGACAACGGATATATAGGAAATAGGAACTCGCACTTGTTCGCTGATCAACTGGGCGCTTACCGGCAGCGCCAACCCAATGATAATGCCGATCACTCCGCCGATCAGGCTGATCAACACCGATTCGATGAGGAATTGCGTCAGGATAGCGCGCCGGGAGGCACCGATGGCCATGCGCAAGCCGATCTCGCGCGTGCGCTCGGTCACGGTGACCAGCATGATGTTCATAATGCCGATACCCGAGATGATGAGGGCAATGGCCGAAACCACGATGAGAACCAGAGTGAGCACGCGTGCGATGGATTCGGCGGTATCGAGAATCGAGGACAGGTTTTGCACGTTGTATTTGGCGCCCAGCCGGTGTCTGCTTTCCAGTATCTGGTTGACCTCCTTAGTCACCGCGGGGACGTCGGCGGCGTGGCGCACCTCCAAATACACCGGCTCGATCCGCTCGTAGGGCATGAAGTACTTCATCACGGTAACCGGAATGAGAATCGTATCCTTGGTGATCTCCCCCATGCCCATGGTCGACGTTCGTTCACGGAATGTTCCAATCACGGTGAACCGAAGCTTCTCGACCTTCACCGTCTGGCCAATGGCGGCGTGCTGGCTGCCGAACATGCGGATGGCGAGGCTGTCGGTCAGCATCGCCACGCGCTCACGCAGCGTAATATCACTGGGATCAAAGGTCCGCCCTTGGAGGACAAGCAGGTTGCGCACTCTCGCATAATACTGATCGACGCCGTCGATGGTGACCATCCGCACGTTCCCGTGGACGACCACGTTGTCATGCATGGTCATGACGGCGGTGGCCGCGACAATCTGATTGCCAAGTTGTTCGCGCAGCGCCTGGACATCGGCGAGTTTGACGAAATCGTCCTGAAATTTGGCTATGTTGACGCCGGCGACCTCGTTGTAGGCGTAAACCAGATTGGAGCCGATGCCGCGGATCTGGTCAAGAATGAAATTGGTGCTGGCCAGCGAGATGGTGACGACCAGAATCACCGAGGCGTTGCCGATGATGAGGCCGAGGGCAGTAAGAAAAGTACGAAGCCGGTTCGCCTTCAGAGCCTGGAGGCTGAACCCGATTGCCTCGGAAAAATTCATAGCGGATTGGGGAATGCCGGCCTGTTCCGGCCGCCGCCTATATTCCTCCCGCGCGCTTGAGCAGATTGAGGGCCTCCTGCCGCGGCGGATCATTAGCCGTAATCGGCCCGTTTAAGTACTTTTCCAGCAGCGCTTTCGCCTGTTTCAGATTGCGCTTCTCCTGGATCAGTGTGTCGGCATAGGCGAACCAGATCCGGGGAGCGTTGGGAGCGGCTTTTTGTGCCTTTTGGAAGGTGGCATCGCTCTCACCGGTCAAGCCTTCTTTGGCCAGCAGTTTCGCTAACGCAATCAAGTGCCCGGGTTGGTTGGGGCCGAGCGCCACGGATTTTTTGAGATCGTTCTCTGCCAACCGAAACTGCTCCTGTTTTTGCGACAATTCAGCCTGCTCGAAATAGCCCTCGGCGGGATCGATGGCCGACATCTTCTCGGCCACGCTCGCGGCTTTGTCGTAGCCGCCGCCCAGGATCCCAGGCGCATTCAGATAGTAATCGAAGAGATCGGAGAGTGCGTAAGTATTCTTGGGATTCAGTTGCACGGCGCGCTCAAACGCTTTCCTGGCTTTGGAGGCAAGCAGCGGGGCTTGGAGGAAATTGGAGGTCTGGGCACGCTTGCCATAGCATCGTCCCAACCAATCGGCATAGTCGCTATTGTCCGGCCGCGCCGCCAGGGCCTTTTTCAAATAGCCGGAAGCTTTCTCGAAATCACCGAGCATATAGTAGTCGCGCCCCAGCAGCGCCATAGCAGCGGGATCGCCTTTATGGTGCTTCAACAGCGCGATGGAGGCTTTGTAATGCGCGCCTTGGTAAAGCGCCTGTGCGCGGGGGAAACTGTCCGCGAATACGGGCAGAGACGCGATTACAAAGAGGGTTGCGGCGATAAGAAGAAAAGACAGCCGAAACAAAAAATTACCTTTGCGTGTAGACCCCATTGTATCTCTTTTCGACAAAACTAATAAAAAGATGCAGCGGCGGCGGCCGAGGTTGCGCCATAGAACCTGGCCATGCGGGAGGGGCATCCGGTCCAGGGTTCCCGGCGTTTTTAGCAGGGTGATAGCATAACGATAGAAAAAGGCGAAAACATGCTTTCCCCGTTGAGAAAATTGCTCTGCTTTTCCGTTCTGCTCGGCCTGGCCAGTTTCCCGGCGTGGGCGCAGACCACCACGCTCGAGGGCACCGCGGTCAACGCGCAAGGCCAGCCCGCCAAGGGCGCGCAAGTGGTGCTGAACCGCACCGACATGAATGGCCACTACCACGTCAAGGTCGACAAGAAGGGACACTGGCTCTACATGGGGCTGCCGTATGGCCAATACGACGTCAGCCTGGTGATCGGCGGGCAGACCGTAGATAGAGTCAAGGGCGTCCACAGCGAATATAACGGTCCTAAAACCGTCGATTTGAACGCGCAAAAAGCAATGGCGCGAGCGCAGGCCACGCAGCAGGCCAATGCCAACGGGCAAGCCACTGCAGAGCAGGAAAAGGGCATGACTGCCGAACAGAAGAAGCAGTATGAGGAGAAGCTGAAGCAGCACGAGGCGGAGATCAAGAAGAATAAGGCGCTGAACGACAGCTACAACGCTGGAATGAACGCCATGAAAATGGCTGAAGCAACGGCCGACAAGACGCAAAAAGCCACCGAATATCAGCAGGCGGTGACTAACCTGAACAAAGCGGGACAAATCGATCCGAAACAGGTAGCGGTTTGGAGCCACTTGGGCGATGCTTATTACGGCTTGGCAAAGTCGCAAGCTGCGCCAACCAACCAAAGCTCTTACGATCAGGCGCTGCAGGCGTATCAGAAGGCTCTGGCCATGACCACCAATCCGGCGGATCAATCGGCGCTGTACATCAATATGGGCAACATCTACTCCGCCGAAAAGAAACCGGATCAGGCCAAGCAAGCACTCGATAAAGCCGTCGCGCTCAATCCGGGCTCGGCCAAGACAGCTTACTTCAACATGGCCGCCAATCTCGTCAATACCGGCCACCCCAAGGAGGCGCTGCCGCTATTTGAAAAGGTGGTGCAGGCCGATCCAACCAATGCGGAGTCGTGGTTCCAGATCGGCAGCCTTTCCATGGAGCAAGGCACGGTGGATCCCAAGACCGGAAAACCGAGCTATCCGCCGGAGACCGGCGAAGCCTTAAACAAATATCTGCAGTTGGCGCCGAACGGTCCCCACGCTCAGGAAGCGAAAGCGATGCTGCAGGCGATCGGCGAAAACGTGCAGACGAATTTCAAAGCGCCTGAGGCCAAACATAGAAGAAAGCGGTAGGCCGCGAATCCGGCGAAGCGTTGCTTATGACGCGCGCAATCATCGAACTTTGCATCACGATCCTGATCGCCTACGTGGCGCGGGCGGTGATTGTCAGTCTGATGCGCGGCATTTCCAACGCCTCGTCGCAGGCCTTCCAGCAATCGGCTCAGCCGAAGGCCGATACCCCGCCATCTCCCCCGGCTTCCGGCAGCCAACTGCACAAAGATCCGGTCTGCGGAACCTACGTTTCGGAATCCACGCCCTACAGGCGCCAGCGGAACGGCACAACCCTCTATTACTGCTCGACCGCCTGCCGGGAAAAACACGCCTGAAGTGCGGAGCTGAAGCTCCGCGCGGGGTGAACCCCGCCCTCCGTTATTAACCTGCTTCCCGCCGGCTCCTGCTACAACAGAATTGATGAACTGGGCAATGCTCGGAGCGGCTTTACTGGCGCTGGCCGTGGCCATGGGCGCGTTTGGCGCGCACGGGCTGCGCAAGCGCCTGGACGCTTATTCGATGTCGGTTTACGAAAAGGCTGTCTTTTACCATTTCATCCACGCACTGGGCATTCTGATTGTCGTGCTACTGGCCCGCACGCGCGCCATTCCCTTCCCCAGCCTGGGCCTTATCGGCTGGCTGCTATTTATCGGCATCATTCTGTTTTCCGGCAGCCTTTATGCACTTGCGATTTCGGGCATGCGCGGACTCGGCGCCATCACCCCCATCGGAGGGATCTTGTTCATTGCCGGCTGGATCGTGCTGGCCGTTCAAGTGGTCCGGGTTCTGCCACCTTGAGCCTGAATCCGGATCAGCGTGCGCCCGCCGAACGAATCCGGCAGTTCGTAGCGACAGAGCACTTCCGCCCGAACCCGGCACTTGGGGGCTTCGGCAAGGTCGCTCTCCACATCCGGGCCTTTGTAAAGCAGGATGCGCGCGCCCCGCTTGAGCGGCTTGGCAAACACTTCGATCAACCGGGAAAGCGGAGCAACCGCGCGCGCCACGATGTAGGTAACCGGCCGCGCTAAAGCGATTTCTTCGGCCCGCCGGGCGGCCACCCGCACATTTCTCAATTCCAACTGCTCCACCGCCGCATCCACAAAAGCCGCCTTCTTGTGCACCGATTCCGCCAGAATGAAGGGCACGTTCGGCAGTACGATGGATAGCGGAAGGCCGGGGAATCCCGCTCCGGTGCCGACGTCGAGCACGCAACGCGCGCGTTCGAAGTGTTTCCAGGGAGCAACCGAATCGTAAACGTGCTTGATGGCGGCCGCGCGCGGATCGGTAATCCGAGTCAGGTTCATGTGCTGGTTCGCGGAAACGATCAGATCCAGATGCCGGGCCGCTTTCTCAATCAGCCGGTCGCGATTCGGAATACCGGCCGGCAGGACACGAGCAAGTTCCTCCTCGAACGGCACATTCTCATCATCCCATTAGGCGCCAGCCCGCTCCCTGGCGGTCGCGGCTAGGTTGGTACGCGAAGATGAAAAAGAATGTTAGCAGCCGGTATCGTAGGCCTTCCCAATGTCGGAAAGAGCACCCTCTTCAATGCAGTCACGCAAACCCGCAAGGCAATGGCCGCCAATTATCGTTTTTGCACCATCGAGCCGAATACCGGAATCGTAACGGTTCCAGACGAGCGCCTCGAAGTGCTGGCGCGCATGAGCCAGTCGCAGAAGATCGTCCCTGCGGTTTTCGAACTGGTTGATATCGCGGGACTTGTCAAAGGCGCCAGCCAAGGCGAAGGCCTGGGCAACCAGTTTCTCGGCCATATTCGCGAAGTGGATGCGATCGTGCAAGTGGTGCGCTGCTTCGAGAGCGCGAATATCGAGCACGTAATGGACACCGTGGATCCGGTGCGCGACATCGAAATCGTCAATACCGAGCTGATGCTGGCCGATCTCGAGTCGATTGAGAAGAGAAAGACGAAACAGCAGAGAGCCGCCAAAACCGGCGATAAGAAAGCCGCCGGCGACCTGGAGCTTCTGGAAAAACTGGAACAGCATCTGAACGCGGGCAAAACCGTGGTCACGCTGGAGCTCACGCCAGAGGAGAAGCAGACCGTGAAGGGCTTTTTTCTGCTCACGGCCAAGCCTACGCTGTTTGCCTGTAACATCGCCGAAGACGATCTGGCTTCCGCCGATGCGAACACCTACGTGCAGCAAGTGCGCAACTACGCCAGAGAGCGCCACGACACCAGCACCATTGTGGTCTCCGCCGAAATAGAAGCCGAGCTGGCTATGCTCGCCCCCGAGGAGCGCAAGGAGTACCTGGACGCGCTAGGGGTTGCCGACACCGGGGCCGCCAACCTCATTCGCGAAGCCTACCAACTGCTCGGTTTGCGCACTTATCTCACCACCGGCGAAAAGGAGACCCGCGCCTGGACCATCCGCGCAGGCGACAAAGCGCCGCAAGCCGCGGGCGTTATCCATTCCGACTTCGAGAAAAGCTTTATCTCTGCCGAGTGCATCGGCTACGACGAACTGGTCGCGGCCGGCTCCTTTGCGCGCGCTCGCGAGCTCGGCAAGCTGCGCACCGAAGGCAAAGAATATGTCGTCCAAGACGGCGACGTGATCGAGTTCAAAACGTATTTGTAAGAGCTTTTAGCTTTCAGCTAGGCCATTATGATAAGGCTCGTCTGAGAAATGGCGTGATGTCGCTGAAGATGGGGCGCTAACGCTTCCGGCTCAGTTTCTGGCCGCTCCTTCACAACAGCCGGAAATTCACTTCCACGTTTGCCTGCACCGCTACCGGATGGCCGTCTTTCATCGCCGGCTTGAAGCGCCACTTGGAAACAGCGTCAATCGCCTTTTGATCCAGGCCCAGGCCGAGCGGACGAACCACTTTGATATCCCGCGGCAAGCCGTTCTTGTCCACGATGATCGAGAGCATCACCGTGCCCGAATATTTGGCCTTGCGCGCTTCTTCCGAATACTCCGGCTCTACTTTGACCAGCAGCACGGGTTCGGAAACGTCGCCGCCGATCTGATAGACGCCGCCGCCGACTCCTCCGCCCTGTCCAGGGTTAAAGCCGCTGCCATTGCCGTTACCGATGCCGCCGTTCGCGCCTTGACCGGGTGAAAACTGATGGAGTTTGCTCAGCGGATCGGCATAATTTTCCGCAATGATGGGCGGCAGAGGCGCGGTAATCTTGGGCGCTACCGGCAGCTTGGGCTTGGGAATCGGGATTTTGGGGGCTATGAACTTCTTGATTACCGGTTTCGGCGGCGTACCCTTGCTCACCGGCTTAATCATCTTCTGCCCTCCGCCTCCTTGCGCCTTCTTCGGAGCCGGCGGGAGCCACTTGGGCGCGTAAATCACCTCCGCCTGCCTCACCGCCTGTTGCACTACCGGCGTCGTCAGGACGAGAAACAGCAGCGCAATGACAACGACGTGAATCAAGACGGAAATCATGCGCGAGCGGTTCTCGCCGCCCTTATAGGCGCCCCAGATGCTTCCCACTTCAACCGGCTTGGAGGTCACCTCCAGCGGCGGGAGCTTGGGCGGGCGCACGAAATCGCGGATATTGTTGCCGAAGGATCGGAACCACGACTCCTCCGGCTTTCCCATGCTGCCGATCGGACCTTCTTCGAGCGGGCGCGAGGTTAGCTCCAGCGGCGGCAGTTTGGTCGGGTGCATCGCCTCCCGCAGGTTGCGGATGACCGATTTGAACCACGGCTCATCCAGATCCGCCGCGAGCAGCATGCGGCCAAACGGTTGAGGCTGAGACTGCGCTTCCGGAGTCGGATGCTCCATGTTTGCCTGATCGATTTCTACTTCTTTACCCGGCGTATCAGATCCCGTCATTCGCGCGTAACTTCTTTTCAATGAATTGGACGTGAGCTGCCGTTCACAGTTGCAATGGATTCGCCATCCCGAGAACCCAGTTGTGAGCCTAGATGCACCCCCTAGTCTAGCACTCCGAATCGACTAGCCGATTAGATAAAAACGGCCGAACTTCCAGCCAAATCTGCTCCAGGACATCGGTCATCTCGTGTCCCGAGTCGAGCTGGACCAGCCGCGCGTTCGGATGCCGCTCCGCAAATTCCACCGAAGATTGAACGGGCACCGAGGTGTCCTGGTTGCCGTGAAACAGCAGCGTGGGCTGTCCAAACTCGGGGAAAGGCTCGAACCGCAGCGCATCTTCCAGAAACGAGTAGAAGAGCGGCACTTGCCGGTTTTGCCCGTAATGAAACACGCTCAATACTCCATCGCGCTTCCAGGCTTCGAGCTGGCGCGGCCCAATTGCATCGCGCCAGATTTGGGCAAAGTTGAAAGCAGGCGCCAGCAGCACCGATCGCTCGATCTCGGGATGCCGCGCCGCATAGAGCGCCGCCAGGTATCCGCCCAGGCTGGAGCCGATCAGAATCGCCGGATCGCCCCCGAGCAATCTTTCCAGCAAGGCGAGCTGCCCGCTAATGGTAAGGTGTGAGAAATCGCCCTGGTCGAGCGCCGGTGTTTCGAGTGAAGCATGCTCTTCGCCCAGGCGCGCGGCGAAAAAGCGCGCTTTCCGCGACGCCGGGCTGGACGCAAAACCGTGCAAATAAAAGATACGCAAGCGCCGCGGCAGCAATCTACATGCTAGCCTTTCCAAAGTGATGCAAAGCAGAGGAGAGTGCCGCTGTTCCTCCCGCTTCGATTCCTTTCGACCAATGATGTAGTTTAGATTGTTGGGCTGGGCAGCTTTGCCGCACGTGTAGCCGCTGAGAGAAACAGGAGAATACTGAATGCCGGTAGCAGAAAAGGTCAAACAGATCATCGTGGAACAGTTGGGGGTGGACGAGAGCCAGGTGGACCCGAGCGCATCGTTCGTGGACGATCTGGGAGCGGACTCGCTCGATATTGTGGAGTTGGTGATGGCTTTCGAAGAAGCCTTCGACCTCGACATTCCGGACGAAGACGCGGAGAAGATCAAGACGGTGAAAGACGCTATCGACTACATCGAAGCAAAGAAGAAGTAGATTGGCGCCGCGGAGAGTAGTCGTAACCGGAGTCGGGTTGCTCACCCCGGTGGGAACGGGGACCGAGCAATCCTGGGCCGCTCTGCGAGCCGGCACCAACGGCATTGGCCCCATCACCCAGTTCGATACCACGGGTTTCGCCTGCCGTATCGCCGGCGAGGTGCGCAATTTCGATCCACTCGATTACGTCGACAAAAAAGACGTGAAGAAGATGGGCCGCTTCATCCAGTTCGCGATGGCGGCCACGGAATTTGCGGTGGCCTCGGCGCGGCTGAAAATTGCGCCCGAAGAAGCCGAAGGCGTCGGCGTCTACATCGGCAGCGGCATCGGCGGATTCGAGGTAATCGAGCGCGAGCACAAAATTCTGCTCGAACGCGGACCCAGCCGCATTTCTCCCTTTTTCATTCCGTCCTGCATTATCAATCTGGCCAGCGGATACGTTTCGCTTCGCTATGGCGCCAAGGGCCCGAACTCGGCGACCGCGACCGCCTGCACCACGAGCGCGCATTCGATCGGCGATTCTTACCGCCTGATTCAGCATGGCGATGCGGAGGTGATGATCTGCGGCGGCAGCGAAGCCTGCGTGACGCCCATGGGCATCGGCGGGTTCGCCGCCATGCGCGCGCTCTCCACGCGCAACGACCAGCCCCACCGCGCATCACGCCCTTGGGATCGGGATCGCGACGGCTTCGTCGTCGGCGAAGGCTCGGGCATCCTGGTTTTGGAAGAGCTGGAACATGCACGCCGGCGCGAAGCTCCCATCCTCGCCGAGATCTCTGGGTACGGTATGAGCGGCGACGCTCACCACATCACTTCGCCGCCCGAAGACGGAGACGGCGCTTATCGCGTCATGCGCAATGCCTTGCGCGATGCCGGTATTCCGCCTTCTGAAGTGCAGTATGTCAATGCGCACGGCACTTCGACGGACGTGGGCGACCGCGCGGAAACGATTGCGTTAAAACGGGCTTTCGGGGAGCATGCAAAACAGCTTGCCGTCAGCTCGACCAAATCGATGACCGGGCATCTGCTCGGCGGCGCGGGAGGTCTGGAAGCCGGAGTTACCGTTCTAGCAATCCGTGACCAGATCGCGCCTCCGACCATCAATTACGAGCATCCGGACCCGAGCTGCGATCTCGATTACGTCCCCAACCATGCCCGGCCGATGGAGATCCGCTACGCCTTGTCGAACAGCTTCGGCTTCGGCGGCACCAACGGGTGCCTCATCTTCAACCGCTACAACGAATAGGGCAGACCATAGTTTTTCGTGGTCTGCCCTATTCGGACTTACTCAATCTCCCTAGGACGCTTCTTGCGATTGCGCTTGCGGGCCAGCGCCTGTTTGGCGCGCAATTTCTCCCCAGGCTTCAAATAGAAGGAATGGCGTTTAATTTCCTTTACAATATCTTCCTGCTGCACTTTTCGCTTAAAGCGGCGGAGCGCACTTTCAAGAGTTTCACCCTCTTGAATATGAACTTCTGCCAATGATCAACTCACCACCTTCCACTCAGATTTCCATTCTAGCCTGCCTTCCACATTCATTTCATTAGCGGCCCAATCCCCTGCTGCTAAATTAGGATTTCCCCCTTAAAAACAGACATGGAAATCATCAAAGTAGTTGGCAGAGAGATTCTGGACTCGCGCGGAAACCCCACGGTCGAGGCTGACGTGCATTTAGCGGACGGCACCATCGGCCGCGCCGCGGTTCCTTCCGGCGCATCCACCGGCGAGCACGAAGCGGTAGAACTGCGCGACAACGAAAAATCGCGCTACCTCGGTAAGGGCACGCGCACTGCGGTCCGCAACATCACGGAAAAGATTGCGCCCGCACTGAAAGGCTTCGACGCCGACGACCAAACCGCTCTCGACCGCAAGTTGATCGCGCTCGATGGCAGCGCGAATAAAGGCAAGCTTGGCGCCAACGCGATTCTCGCCGTTTCCATGGCCGCCGCACGCGCTTCGGCCGAGTCCGAAATTACGCCGCTCTACCGCTATCTCGGAGGCGTCAACGCGCGCGTGCTGCCGGTTCCCATGATGAACGTCATCAATGGCGGCGCGCACGCCGATAATGCGGTTGATCCGCAGGAGTTCATGGTCGTACCCGTCGGAGCCCAAAGGTTTTCCGAAGCTCTGCGGATGGGCGTCGAGACCTTTCACAATCTCAAAAGCGTTTTGAAAAAGCGCGGCTATTCGACCGCTGTCGGCGACGAAGGCGGCTTCGCCCCCAGTCTGAAATCGAACGAAGAAGCGTTCGACGTGTTGGTGGAAGCCATCGGCAAGGCGGGTTACAAACCCGGCGAACAGGTCGCGATCGCCATCGATCCGGCGGCCAGCGAATTCTACGATAGCGGCAAAAAAAAGTACGTCTTCAAAAAATCCGACAAGAGCGAGCACACTGCCGCGCAGATGGTCCAGCTTTACGAGAAGTGGGTGAGCCAGTATCCCATCGTTTCTATCGAAGACGGCATGGCCGAGGACGATTGGGATGGCTGGAAAGCACTCACCGATGCCTTGGGCAGGAAGATACAACTTGTCGGAGACGATCTATTCGTTACGAATTCCGAGCGCTTGGCGGAAGGCATCAAGAGGGGCGTGGCCAACTCCATCCTGGTGAAGCTCAACCAGATCGGGACCGTCACCGAAACGCTCGAAGCCATGCGCCTGGCCGCAAGTGCGAACTACACGGCGGTCATCTCCCACCGCTCGGGCGAAACCGAAGACGCCTTCATCGCCGATCTGGCCGTCGCCACCAACGCGGGCCAAATTAAGACCGGCTCCGCCAGCCGCACCGACCGCATCGCCAAATACAACCAATTGCTGCGCATCGAAGAAGAGCTCGGCGACGCGGCCGTTTATCTGGGTCGAAAGGCGTTCCGGCAGTAGCGATGGCAAAACAGAAACCGCTCGTTTTGACGATTCTCGACGGCTGGGGATTTTCTCCTCAGACCGAGGGCAACGCCATCGCCCAGGCGCGCACTCCGGTTTACGATTCGCTCATCGCCCAATACCCCAACACGCTGGTACACACCTCCGGACCCTACGTCGGCTTGCCTGAGGGCCAGATGGGCAACAGCGAAGTGGGCCACATGAACATGGGCGCCGGCCGCGTCTTGTACATGGATGTGATGCGGCTCGATATCCTGATCCGCTCCGGCGAATTTTTTCAGAACCCGGCGCTCCTGAACGCTATGAAAAAGGCCGAAGGACACCGGCTGCATCTGATGGGCCTCTGCAGCGACGGCGGCGTTCATGCACAGCTTACGCATCTGTTCGCATTGCTCGAAATGGCACGGCGCCACGGCCTGAAAGACATCTTCGTCCACTGCTTTATGGATGGCCGTGACACGCCGCCCGAAAGCGGTATCGGCTACATCGAACAGCTTGAGCGGAAACTACGCGAACTGGGCAGCGGCAAAATCGCCTCGGTCGCCGGCCGCTATTACGCCATGGACCGCGACAAACGCTGGGACCGCATCGAGCGCGCATTTGGCGCCATCGTGCTTGGCAACGGCGCGAAATTCCAGTCCGCGGCCGAAGCCGTGCGCGCTTCCTACAAGCAAGGCGTTACCGACGAGTTCATCGAGCCCGTCACCATCGTCGATGAACGCAACGATCCCGTGGGGCTCATCCGCGACGGCGACAGCGTCATCATGTACAACTACCGCGCCGATCGCGCGCGTGAGATGACCATGGCTCTCACCGATGGCAAGCTCGAAAAACCATCGCGTTCGCTCGTGCCGAAGAACCTGACGTACACGATGATGACGCTGTACGACAAGAGCTTCACCCTGCCCTATGTCTTGCCGCCGGAACATCCGGACAACATCCTGGCCGAGGTGCTCGAAAGGGCGAACTGGAAGAATCTGCGCGTCGCCGAAACCGAAAAATACGCTCACGTCACTTACTTCTTCAACGGCGGCAACGAAAAACCCTACCACGGTGAAGAACGCGAGTTAATCGCTTCGCCCAAAGTCGCGACGTACGACTTACAGCCTCAGATGAGCGCGCCCGGCATCACGCAAACGATCGTGAAGGCTATTGAGCAAGGCAGCTTCGATTTAATCGTGATGAATTTCGCCAACGCCGATATGGTGGGCCACTCCGGCAAACTGGAGCCGACCATCCGCGCCTGCGAGGCGGTAGATGCAGGCCTTGGAGAAATACACAGCGCCATAAAACGCTGCGGCGGATCATGGCTGGTGACCGCCGACCACGGCAACGCCGAGATGATGGTCGATCCGGCCACGAAAGGTCCGCACACCTATCACACGACCAACCCGGTTCCGTTTATCTACATGAGTAACGGCGAAGTGCGCCTCCGCCCCGGCGGCGCGCTCAAAGATATAGCGCCTACTG
Organism: Bryobacteraceae bacterium; assembly: GCA_036379475.1. Taxonomy (GTDB): domain Bacteria; phylum Acidobacteriota; class Terriglobia; order Bryobacterales; family Bryobacteraceae; genus Bog-105. The sequence continues at coordinate 32,957 of DASVGP010000119.1, forward strand.
TCCTGGGCATCTTAGGCCTGGAGC
>DASVGP010000120.1:0-59725 GCA_036379475.1 Bryobacteraceae bacterium
AGAGTGAGGATGGGCCGCTCACGATCGGCTCCGTTTGCGCGCTGCGCCGGGAAAAGCGCATGGATCTGCTGCTCGATGCGTTTGCACGATTGCGCGCGACTCGCTCCGGCATCCGATTACTGATCGTCGGCAGCGGCGATATGCTCACTTCGCTCGAACAGCAGCGCGACCGGCTCGGGCTTGGCGCCGATTGCATCTTTGAACCGGCTAAAGAGGATGTCTCGTCCTGGATGCGCCGCATCGATATCTTCGCGCTTTGCTCGGATTCGGAAAGCTTTCCCAATGCGCTGCTGGAAGCGATGGCCTCGGGCTGCTGCGTGGTCGGATCGCGCATCGGCGGCGTGCCGGAGCTGATCGCCGAGGGCCGCAGCGGGCTCTTGTTCGAGCCGGGGAATGCCGCCGATCTGGCCGCAAAACTCGCGTCAGTGGTGGACGACCAATGCCTGCGCGGCAGGCTTGCGAGTGAAGCGGCCCGCACCGCCCGCGAAGATTTCTCCATCGAAGCGGCCGTCGCGCGCCTGGAAAAGCTCTACAATCACGTTCTCGAATGATACGCTCGAATTAACCCCTCTTTTATGAGCAGTTACACGGTTACTCTGCCCGATGGCAGCCAGCAGAGCGTTCCTCAAGGCACCCGGCCCATCGATATTGCGCAATCCATCGGCACTCGGCTCGCCTCCGACGCCATTGCGGCGCGAGTGAACGGCGAATTTTACGACCTTACGCGCCCGCTCGAAGGCGACGCCAAACTCGAAATCCTAACCCCGAAAAATCCCGAAGCGCTGCAGGTTTACCGTCACTCGACCGCCCATCTGCTCGCGGCGGCCGTGCTGGAACTGTATCCGGAAACGCAGCTTGGCATCGGCCCGCCGACCGAATCCGGGTTCTATTACGATTTCGAGCGCGAGACGAAATTTACGCCGGAGGATCTTACGAAGATCGAGGCGCGCATGCACGAGTTGCAGGCGAAGAATCTCCCCTTTGAGCGCAAACTCACGAAGAAAGCCGAAGGACTCGAAAAATACCGCGGCGACTGGATGAAGCACGAGTTGATCGAAGAGCGCGCCGGCGATCTTTTCTCTGAATACACCCTAGGGCCGGATTTTATCGATTTCTGCCGCGGCCCGCACGTGCCCTCTACCGAAAAGCTGAAAGCGTTCAAGCTGCTCTCCATCGCAGGCGCTTACTGGAAAGGCAGCGAAAAAAATCCGCAGTTACAGCGCATTTACGGCACCGCGTTCTTTACCCAGAAAGAGCTGGACGAATATCTGCGCCGCCTGGAAGAAGCGAAAAAGCGCGATCACCGGAAGCTCGGCAAAGAACTGGAGCTGTTCACTATCAGCGAACTTGTTGGCGCCGGCCTCCCGCTTTGGCTGCCGAAAGGCGCGACGGTCCGCCGCGTGCTCGAAGAATACATTCTGGAGCGCGAACGGGCAACAGGATACGAGCACGTCTACACTCCATCGTTAGCGAAGGTTGAGCTTTATAAGACTTCCGGCCATTGGGAGCACTATCACGAAGATATGTTCCCGGCCATGGACCTCGAAACCGAGCAGATGGTTCTGCGGCCGATGAACTGCCCGCATCATATTCTGATTTACAAGTCGAAGATGCGCAGCTATCGCGAACTGCCGGTGCGGCTGGCGGAGCTCGGGACGATGTATCGCTACGAGCGCTCCGGCGTGCTTAGCGGTCTCAGCCGCGTCCGCTGCATGACGCTGAACGACGCGCATATCTTCTGCACGCCGGACCAGATCAAATCCGAATTCACCGGCGTGATGAAGCTGGTCGAAGAAGCCTATCGCGCGCTGGGCATTACGCAATATAGTTACCGGCTGTCGCTGCGAGGGGAAGCCAATAAAGAGAAATACGTCGCGAACGATGAAATGTGGGAACTCGCCGAACGCGTGCTGCGCGAAGCCATGGATTCGCTCGGCCTGCGCTATACCGAAGCTCCCGGCGAAGCGGCATTCTATGGCCCGAAGCTCGACATCCAGCTTGCCGATGTGATGGGCCACGAAGAAACGTATTCGACGATCCAGATCGATTTTCATTTGCCGAATCAGTTCGATCTCGGCTATATCGGCGCCGACGGCCATTCGCACCGGCCTGTCATGATTCACCGCGCCATTGTCAGCACCATGGAGCGAATGATTTCGTATTTGATCGAGCTGTACGGCGGCGCATTCCCGGTCTGGCTCGCGCCGGTGCAGGCGATTGTGCTTCCCATCGCGGATCGCCAGAACGACTACGCACGAGAGATCCAGGAAAAGCTCACCGCGGCCGGTCTGCGGGCCGAACTTGATCTGCGCAGCGACAAGATCAACGCGAAAATTCGCGACGCGCAGCTTCAGAAGATTCCCTTCATGCTTGTGGTGGGCGATAGAGAGATGCAATCCGGAAAAGTTTCCGTCCGCAACCGCAAGAAAGGCGATCAAGGCGCGGTTCCTGTTGAGGAATTCGTCTCGCGGCTGGCGCAGTTGAATGCCGGCAAAAGCTTGGAGGAATAATTGATACTGGAAATGGAGGGAATTTGAGCCTTCGCAACCAGCTTGGCGTTTGCGGCGATATCGAGAAAGCCGTGGCTGAGGATCTTGCCGCGGTCTCCGCAGTCACCCACGTGATTACACAAGCCGTAGACAATGGCATGCTGGTCTGGATCGTTGTCGATGATCCGAAACTGGACGTTCGCTACGAAATCTTCGACAAGGAGCAGGCCCTCATAGATGCGTTTCCAGAGACAGAATTCGATTTCAATATAATTCCGCGGATGGGAAGGGATGCTAGTGAATTGATTCAGGGCGAAGCGCACATCGCCTACACCAGGTCAAGTGCCATCAAAGGCTGAACACATCGCCAAGGCGGAGGGGAACGAAGCATTCGCCTCTGAAATGCCTCTAACGAGGCAGCCGAATATTGACTGGGCCTTGGTGGCGATCTTCTATGCGGCGGTTCATTACGTCGAAGCGTATTTTTCACTCTCGGGAACACATCTACGAAGTCATACGACTCGAGACAGGTATGTTGGTCGCGACCCTAAGCTGAAACCGGTTTTCCGAGAATACAGCAACCTCAAATACTACGCATACAATGCGCGCTACGAGGCAACTAATTTTAAGCCTCTGGAGGTTACTGAGATTGCTCTTCCAGCACTGGACAAAATTAAAGCTCAGCTAAAACCATTGTTCCAGTCCGCGGATGCCGAACCCGGCTTCCCGCACCTCTGAACCCCGATTTCGAACGATTATCCTTAGCAGGTGCTCACCTTGATCTCTCAAAGCTGGAGATCCTGGAAACGCGATAAGGGGCTTGCGGTCCTTGCCATCATTGCACTCGCGACTGGAATCGGCTGCGCCACGGCCATTTTCACCGTCGTAGACGCCGTCCTGCTCAAGCCGTTGCCGTATTCGCAGGGGGATCGGTGGGTCGCGCTGTTCGCCGGCAGCACCGCCTCGACCTGAATTGGCGGTCTCAGCCTGGCCGATCTCCTCGCTTATCAAAAGCAGACGCACAGCTTCGACCTTTTCGGCTATCTCTCGATTGGCGGCGATTACGATCTGACTTCTCCCGGACGGCCGCGGCATATCGAAGGAGTAGAAGTTTCGCCTTCGGTGATTGGGCATACCGGCGCATATCCCGTCGCGGGCCGGTTCTTCACCGCATCCGATGGACCAAACGTTGCGATGATTTCGGACCGTCTCTTCCGGCAGCTTGGCCCGGGTATTATCGGCCGTCAGATCAGGCTGAACGGCGATTCTTTTGGTTCTTATACTGTCGTGGGCGCGATGCCGGCAGGCTTCCGCCTTCCCATCGTCACGGTCAACAACACGGATTCCAACAACGATGTCTGGATCCCTATTAAAATGCCGCACACTGAGGCGGCCCTCCGCGGCTCTTTCAACTATTTCGGTTATGCAAAGCTCAAGTCCGGCGTTACCCTAGCCCAGGCGCGCGCCGATGCGAAGCGAGTCGCCGCACGACTGCAAAAGCAGAACCACCCCGACGACCCTACCTACACGTCTGCCGTCTGGAGTCTCCGCTATACCGTTGTCAAGTCGATTCGCCCCATTCTGCTGCTGCTCCTGGCCGCGGCCGGCCTGCTGCTTCTGATCGCATGTGCGAACGTTGCCGGCCTGCTGGTTGGGAGAGCGGTGGGGCGCGCTCATGAAACCGCGATTCGGGTTGCTTTGGGCGGCGGAGGAAAGCATCTAGCATTGCAATATTTTGTCGAGAGCCTCTTCGTTTCCATAGCCGCGGTCATCGCGGGTATCGCTGCAAGCATTCTGCTGGTTCGGCTGGTGATATCGTTTGCCGCCGAGTACATTCCGCGTTCGGGCGAGATCTCGACGAATTGGCCGGTGCTGCTGTTTGCGGTTGTTTTGGCGTTTCTGACGGCGATGCTTTCTTCATTGGCGCCGCTTTGGCAAGCGCTGCGCACCCGTCCGAACGCAGTGCTGAGCGATGGCGTCCGCGCCACGGCGGGTGTGCGGACGCGCAAGCTGTCGCGCGGGCTTGTGATTGCCGAAATCGCGCTGGCGTTCACGCTGGTTTCCGCCGGCGCTCTGCTGCTATCGCAGCTCAACCGGCTGAAGACGACCTGGCCCGGCTTCGATCCTAACGGCGTATTGACGTTTCAGATTACCGGACACGCAGGAGAGAATGCGGCGACGGTCTCCGCGTATTCAGATAGAATCCTCACCGCTCTCGAAGCCATACCCGGTGTGAGCGGCGCCGCACTTACGAATCAGTTACCGCTGGACGGCTGCTGTTACGAAACCACGATATTTCCAGAAGACCGTGTCCGTGCCGGCGAGCCCGGCAAGCAGGTCAGTTTCATGGTGGTCAGCGCGAGCTATTTCAAAACTTTGCGCATCCCGTTGCTTGCCGGCCGCCGGCTGAACCGCCATGACACGAATCAGAAGCTCACTCCGGTCGTGATCGACGAAGCGGCGGCGAAGCGTTATTGGCCGGGACAGAATCCGGTGGGCCACGTGGCTCGGTTGAATATTCCGACCGGTCCGCGTTTGCAGGTGGTCGGGGTTGTTGGCACCGTATTGAACGAAGGTGTTGGAGAAACACCCAGGCCCGAGCTGTATTTTTACAAAGGGCTGCTCGCCGCAAATCCGATGCAGTTCGCCGTGCGATCGAGTTTACCCGAAGCGACTCTTGCGCCTGAGATCCGCCGCGCGGTAGCTCAGGTCGATCCTTTGCAGCCGATCTATGCGATGCGGTCGATGCCGGAGATCTTCGCGGATTCTCTGATTTTCCAGCGCCTCGAATCGGTCGTTGTCACCGTCTTCGCGGCGGCGGCATTGCTGCTGGCGTTCCTCGGCATTTACGGCCTCACCGCGTACTCGGTCCGCCAGCGGACCACGGAACTCGGAACGCGCATGGCTCTCGGCGCCACCGGCCGCGATCTGCTGCGCCTGATCGTTGGCGGCGGATTGCGGTTGTCTGTTTATGGACTCATCGCGGGCGCTCTGGCCGTGGCTGCCGCGACCGTGCTCATCATGCGGTACCTGAATGTTCGCCAGGTTGACGCAACTCCCTATATCATCTCGATTGCCGCGGTGATCTTCTTTGCGGCGCTTGCCTCGCTCGTTCCCGGGTGGCGTGCGAGCCTGCTCTCGCCGATGGTGGCGATCCGTAATGAGACCGATTCCATCTGGAGAGCGGCGAAACGCAATCTGGAACAGGTTCGTGAACGCGAAGAGCCGGCCGCCGCACTGGATTCGACTCTGCTCACCGAATTTGTCGAAGCGAGCCGCCGCGCGGATTCGTTCGGCGAAGCGCTTCATGCCTCGCTTGAAGACCTTCGCGCCAAACTCTTCGCTGAATCCGCGCTGTTGTTTGAAAAGAAATCCGGCGGCGAGTACCGCTGTGTCGCTGCCGCGCCCCGCATTGCCTCGGCGGCGTTCGCCATTCCGGAGTCTGGCTTTCTGCTGAACCGGCTCCGATCTTACAGCCTTCCGCTGTCGTTCACCGCGGCGGATCTGGAGAGCTCGCTGCGCTGGGCGCGGGAACGGAAGCCGCAGCATGTTCCGGAACTGGAACTGCTCCAAAGTCTCGGCCTGTGTCTTGCCGCTGCCTTACGCGCCAAACGCGATGTGATCGGCCTGCTGCTTTTCGGCGCGCCGGCAGACCGCCCCGACAGAACCCTCCTGGCAGCGTGCGCCGAACAGCTTGCCTTGATGCTGGAAAACGCGCGATTGAACGAGCGCGTTCTCGAACAAGAGAAAATTCGCCGCGACCTTGCGCTCGCCATCGAGGTCCAGAAGCGCCTGCTTCCCGAAACGGCGCCTCAACTGACTGGCGGTTCGCTCGATGCGTTCACACTCGCCGCTCGCAGCGTCGGCGGAGATTATTACGATTTCCTCCAAGTGGGCGAACATCGCCTGGGCATCGCGCTCGCCGATATCGCCGGCAAAGGGATCGCGGCCGCGCTGATTATGGCCGTGGTTCAGGCATCGCTGCGCATTCTTTCGGCCGAAGACAATATCTCGCTGCCGGAGCTTGCCGCGAAGATGAACCGCTTCCTCCATCGCTCCACCGGCGCGGCCAGCTATGCGACTTTCTTCTATGCTCAGATCGATGAGGATAAACGCCAGCTTCGCTATGTGAATGCCGGCCATAATCCGCCCTATTTGATCCGCAGGCTGAGAAACGCAGATGGTTCGAACGGCTCTTCTTCCATCGAAGAACTAACGGCAGGCGGAACGATCATCGGAATGTTCCCCATAGTTAGTTACGAGGAGTCGGTAGTCGATCTGCGCCCCGGGGATGTCTTAATGGCCTTCACAGACGGGGTGACGGAAGCTCTGAATCCCGTAGGAGAAGAATTTGGAGAGCAGCGCTTGAAGGAATTACTCCAGCGAGTCGTGCATCTTCCGATCGCGGACATAACGGCCGCTCTCTCGAAAGAACTTCGTGCCTGGATCGCCGATGCTCCGCAGCACGACGACATCACTTTTGTGGTTTTGAAGGTGGACGAGGATCTTCCGGCGGCCTTTCCTCAGCGCGGTTGTATTTTGGGTACGTGAGCCGTGTTTTCGCTTGCCTGCTGGTGCTGGCCACAGCCATTGCGGCTTACGCCCAGCAAACCCCTTCGCCTTCACTCCAGTCTTCTCTCGTTGAAGGCAGCCAGGCGCTCCAGCGCGGCGATAATGCTGCCGCCGAAGCCGCCTTCCGACGCGCGCTTTCGCTGGACCCGCAATCGGTCGAAATTCTGAACGATCTCGCCATCTCTCTCGCTCGCCAAGGCAAGGAACACGAGGCGATTGCTTGTTACAAGCGTGCCCTTAAGATCAAGCCAAACGATCCGATTACTTCGCGAAATCTCGGTATCGACTATTTCCGCGGGCATCGTTACAAAGAAGCTCTGCCACTGCTCAAATCCTTTGCCCAGTCTCATCCCGATTTTCAAAGTCTGGAGCTAACCGGTCTTACTTACTTCGCTCTCGACCGTTACGCGGAAGCCGCGCCTTACCTCGCCCGCGCCAGCGAGCTTCAGCCTCGCAACTTGCAAGCGCTGCATATCTTGAGCCAAGCCTACTGGCGCGCCAAGGACTACAAGAATGTTGCGAATGTGTTTGCCCGTATTATGGCGGTCGCTCCTCATTCGCCCGAAGCGCACGTCATGATGGGGCGGGTCTATGACAAGATGTCGCGCGAGCGGGATGCTCTCGCCGAATTCAAAGCCGCCGAAAAAGCCGACCCGAGTTTCATGGGCCTCCATTCCGCCATTGGCATCCTGTATTGGAAAGAGGACAAAGCGGAAATGGCCGCGCAGGAGTTTCGAGCTGAACTAAAGCACTATCCCAACGATCCCACCTCTAACTGCCTGCTCGGAGAGATTCTGCTGAAGCAAAGTAAGGCCGCCGAAGCTGAGCCTTATCTGCGCGCCGCCATATCCGCGAATCCGAAGTATCAAGAAGCGCTGTTCCAGTTAGGCAAATGCGAACTGAAGCTAAACCACCCGAAAGAAGCGGTCGCACCTCTGCGCAAGGCCATCCGCATCGATCCGAATTCCTTCCAGGCACATTTTGTGCTCGGCACGGTTTTGCGAAAACTGGGGCAGACGGCAGAAGCCGCACGCGAGCAGAAGCTAGCAGAACAGATCCAGGCGCGTAAGCGCGCGCACCTGATTCACCAAGTCTCACGTCCCTGAGCTTCTTTCCTTTTTTCTTTCTTCTCCTTGCTTTTATATATTGACATGTTAGTTTTATTGTGATATATACTGCCTAGCGCTATCCTAGCGAGTCATTGGGTTAGTCTGCTTCCGAACCGCTGGCGACCCAGTTGTCCCGCAGAAGCGAGCAAGGGGGAGTATGAGGTCTTTCAGCAGATATCTTGTGTGTCTGATTGCAGTGCTTGGCTGTTCCACAATAGCCTGGGCCCAGCAAAGCTCGATTACCGGGAGCGTGCGCGATACGACCGGGGCGGCAATACCGGGCGCAACGGTCACTCTAACCAATATCCAACAGGGATTCACCCGCACGATGAAGTCGAATGCAAGCGGCGATTACCTGTTTGCCGGCCTGCCCGCCGGCAATTACAACGTTGCCGTTACGGCAAGAGGGTTTACGAAGTACCAGATTCGGGATCTCGTGCTCAGGGTTTCCGAAAAGGCCCGCGCCGACGCCAACCTGCAACTCGGCCAAGTGAGCACGGAAATAACTGTCGCTGGAACCAATGTGTCGCAGGTTCAGACGCAATCCGGCTCGCTTTCCGGTGTGCTAACCACCAGGCAAATCCATCAATTGGTTTTGAACAACCGCAACTTCACCCAACTGATTACGCTGATTCCGGGGGTGAGCAATCAAACCGGACAGGATGAGGGCGCGGTGGGCGTCAACGGGAACGTCGGGTACAGCGTGAACGGTGGCCGCACCGAGTACAACAATTGGGAGATCGACGGTTCCAACGATATGGATAACGGCAGCAACAGTACCCTCAATGTGTATCCCAATGTCGATGCCGTTCAGGAAGTCAGAGTTCTGACTTCCAACTACGGCGCACAGAACGGACGAAACGCCTCGGGTACGGTCCAGGTCATCACAAAATCCGGTACGCAGCAATTTCATGGCGACGTGTTCGAATTCGTGCGGAACGACGCTTTTAACGCGCGCAATTTCTTCCAATCTACAGTTCCCGAGTACAGAAAGAACGATTTCGGCTATACCATCGGCGGCCCGGTGTTTATCCCCAAGCTGTATAACGCGAACCGCCAGAAAACGTTTTTCTTCTTTTCGGAAGAGTGGCGTAAGAGCGTCACGCCGGGACAAACGTTCAATAACCACGTGCCTTCGAATGAGGAACGAGGCGGTAATTTCTCCGATGTTTGTCCGTCCCCCGGCGCTGCTGTGGACACCGACGCTTTCCCGAATTGCCCGGTAAATCCGCTTACCAGCGCCTATTTCCCGAATAATCAGGTTCCCGTGGCTCCACAGGCCCAGACTTTATTGCCGCTCATTCCCGCCCCTACTACGGGTTCCGGCGCTTCTTCTTTCTTCAACGCCGCTCCCGCTCAGCCAACGAATTGGCGGGAAGAACTCGCGCGTGTGGACCAGAATTTCACCGATAAGGAGCATTTTTTCTTTCGCTTCATTCACGATTCCTGGAGCACGGTAGAGCCGACTCCCCTGTGGGGCACCGGCGATTTCCCTACCGTCGGGACGAATTTCGTCGGCCCCGGCGTCAACCTGGTGGCGAATCTCACCTCCACTATTTCTCCCACCTTGCTGAACGAATTTTCTTTCGGCTACACCACCGATCACATATTTTTGGATGCGATCGGCCCGGTGCAGCGCCCCAGCGATTTCAATATGCCCGGCATTTTCGCCAACGGCTTCCGCGGTCTTCTCCCGAACGTGACCATCGAGAACACAGGCGAGTACGACGGCGGGTTCGCGGCGGGCACCGGCTATTTCCCCTGGAACAATGCCAATCCGACGTACACCTATAAAGACAAAGTATCCATGATTCTTGGCAAGCATAATTTGTTCATCGGAGTATACTTCGTGGCCGGTCAGAAGAATGAGGACAACTCGCCGGATGCGCAGGGGAGTCTGACTTTCAATGGAAGCGCTTCGCAAATCAGCACGGGTAATGGGTTTGCCGATTTTCTCATCGGCAGAATCGCCGCGTTCGATCAAACCACGCTGCTAACTAAATACTACAACCGCTATAAGATTTTCGCGCCTTATATACAGGACGATTGGCATGTAAGTAAAAGGCTGACCTTGAATCTCGGTCTGCGCATCAGCATGATGGGAACGTATTACGCGAAATACAAACGTGAATACAGTTGGGAGCCAAACGCGTATGACGCGAGCCAGATCACGCTGAATCCGGATGACACAGTAAGTGGTAATCAATTTACCGGGCTCGTGCAATGCGGAGCTTCAGGCGTGCCGCGCGGCTGCATGGAAGGTCATCTGTTCAACCCGGCGCCGCGTTTCGGATTTGCTTACGATGTGTTCGGCAACGGGAAAACCGCCATCCGCGGCGGCTATGGTATCTTCTACGACCACACCAACGGCAACGAGGCAAATACAGAATCTCTGGAAGGCAGCGCGCCCTTGGTGCAGAATAGCACTGTATACAACGTTCCGAACTACACCAGTATCTCGGTCACCGGGGTCGCGCCTCCGGGTCCGTTGAACGTGACTTCTATCCCGACCAGAGTGACGTGGCCTTATGTGCAGCAGTGGAACTTCGCTGTCGAGCAGGAGATTCCCAGTCACACTGTCGTTTCCGTTGCTTACGCCGGGAGCAAAGGCACTCACCTGACAGATCAGAGAGGGTACAATCAGCTCTATCCGGTTCCAGCCTCCCAGAATCCTTATCTCCCGGGCCAAGTCATTAGCAGTAACGATTGCAGCAGCATGAGTGTCAATGGCAGCCCAGTTACGGGGCAGGTGTACAACAACCTGAACGTGGCTTGCGGCAATGTCTCGCCGGACCTTTACCGCCCCTACCAAGGCTTCGGCACGATCACCCAGCTGGAACTGGAAGCCAATTCCAGCTACAACGCTTTGCAAGTCTCGGCTCACCGCTATGTCGGCCCCCTGAATTTCAGCTTGGCCTATACCTGGAGCCATTCGATCGACGATTCTTCCGACCGCTACGACGGCGGTTTTGTCAATTCTTATGACTTAGAGGGAAGTCGGGCCAGCTCGAACTTCGATCAACGGCAAATACTGAACATCAGCTATGTTTACAACTTGCCGCTCTTCACCAAGCAGGGCATTCTTCACACGCTGCTCGGCGGGTGGCAACTTTCGGGCTTGATTGCGTTTCAGACCGGCACTCCGTTCGGCGTAACGAACGGAGCTTATGGCGACAATGCGGGCGTGGGCAATGGTGTCGGAACCGGCTCCTATGTCGATATTATCGGCAACGCCAACGCCGCTCCTCCGGTGACAAACGTTGCCGGAGTCATCGGCCCGCTGCTCTATAATCCCGCGGCATTCGCGGAGCCCACGGGCCTTACCTTCGGCAATTCCGGAAGAAATATCTTAAACAACCCCGCCCGCACCAACTGGGATATGGGCTTGTTCAAAAATTTCCACCTCACCGAAACGCGCATGTTTGAATTCCGCGCGGAAGCATTCAACGTCTTCAATCACACTCAGTGGAACGGAATTGACAGCGGTGCGTCGTGCTATGCCGGACCAAATAACTCGCCGGGCGATCCCAGTTGTATCGCAGGCTCCACGTTCTTGCATCCGACAGGCGCTCACGATCCGCGCATCTTGCAGCTCGGCCTGAAATTTATCTTCTGATCGAGCTAGCCGAAGTTCGTCGGGACCGCTCCCTTGCGGTCGCGGCTCTGTCATTGCCTCTGCACATTACCGAGCCGCGACCGTAGGGGAGCGGTCTTCAGGCGCGAACCTGACGAACCTCGGCTATTGTCATGTTTTTGAAGATCCTATAGGGAACCCACGGGGCAACGAGGGACAGGCGGCTCTGTCCAGGCGCAAAAACCGCTTGGGACAGAGTCGCCTGTCCCCGGCATCCTATGGATAGGTAACATCCAGCCCGTGCACTTTGGCGAAGGGCGTCATTTTGTGTGCGCGGACCTGGGTGCCGCTGAAGATGTCCTGCACGTCGATGGCGCGCGCCAGCAGCGCATCGCCTACCAGCGAACGATGGCAGCGCCAGGGCACCGCTTCGGCGCACATGATGGCCGTGGTCTGTTCCGCGGCCAGATCGATCAGTTCTTCGAGCGCGCGGGCGAACTCCGGCGTCTGCATGTAGTCGGCATAACCGCGAAACGAAGCATTCTTCCAGCCTGTATTGCGCGAGTCCTTGCGTGCATGCCGCAGACCGCCGAGGCCGGCGAGATGCCGGTAGGCGATCCGTTCTTTCTCCAGTAGGCGCTCGAACGCGTGCTGGTCGAATTGCGGATTCTTTCGCGAACGCGGCACGGTGCGGATATCGGCCAGCAGCTCGATCTCATAGACGCGCAAAATGCGTAGAAACTCATCGGCGGGATGGGTGGAATGTCCGACGGTGAAGATGGTCATGCCTTCAAACCGGCAGACCACAAAAAAGGTGGTCTGCCCCACTGTTCTACTCGCTCTTCGCCCGGCCGGCGAGCACCGCGGCGGCGTAGTAGTTGACCACATCCGCCTTGCTGCGCGCCACTTCGTAGTAAGCCGAGCGCAGAAGCTGCTCTTTGGCCTGGAACAAGCCTTGCCGGATCTCCTCCCACACGCGCGGATCGCTTAGCTTTCTTTGTCCGGCGGGCTGTTTGGCGATCACTTTGATGATGCGATAGCCCTGCGGCGTGTGAATGATCGGCGAGATCTGCCCCGGCGTCATGTCCAGGATCATTTTGCGCAGTTCCGGGCTGGCATGGTTGAGCGCCGATTCGGCGACAAAGCCCAGATCGCCTCCATTGGGCGCGGAAGGGTCCTCGGAATAATTCTGCGCCAGGGTTGCGAAGTCGGCGCCCTGCTTGAGACGGAAATCGATCATCTTGATTTTGCGCCGGGCCTGCTCGTCATTTTGCGCCTTGCTGTTTTTGAGATTGTTCACGCTGGCATCCGGAGTGGAGGTCACCAGAATTTGCGCGAGATGGATGCGGTCCTCCGGAACATTAAAGCCGGCCTTGTTCTTCTCGTAAAAGGCCTTGACGTCGGCGTCGGAGATGGAGATGCGCGCGCCGATTTCCTTGTTGAACAGTTTCTGTATGCTCAATTGCCTGCGGATTTGCGCTTTAAACGAGGATGCCGTAAGCTTGCGCTGCTTCAGCCACTTTTGAAACTCTTCCTGGGTATAGGGCGATTTCATTTGGTTGAATTTGGCTTCCACGTCGCCGTCGTCGGCGAGCAATCCCTCTTTGGCGGCCTGCTGCAGAAGAATTTCGTTGTCGATGAGCGCGCGCAGAACATTCAAGCGCAACTGGACGGCTTCGTCCGAGGCCGGTTTGAGAGGAGACTTGGGAAACTGCTCCGCGATGGCGCTGTCTATTTCCGCGTAGGTGATGGGATGGCCATTCACGGTGGCGGCAACGTCTTTCCCCACCGGCCGATGACACGCCGCCGCCATGGCGAATGCAATACAGGCCGCGCCGCACACCGTGCGCCGGAGAGTCAGGCGTTTGGTCTTACTCATCCTCATCGATGGTCAGGGCTTTATTTTTTGCAGTTCGTCGATCAGCGCCGGCGCCACCTCGAAGAGGTCTCCAGCGATGCCATAATCAGCGGTTTCGAAGATGGGCGCGGTTTCATCCTTGTTGATCGCGACGATGGTTTTCGAGCCTTTCATGCCCACCAGGTGCTGGATGGCTCCCGAGATTCCGACGGCCACGTACAGCTTGGGCGCTACGGTCTGGCCGGAACTGCCGACCTGACGTTCCATAGGCAGCCAGCCATTGTCGCAAATGGGCCGCGAGGCAGCCAATTCGGCGCCGAACGCCTCCGCCAGCGCTTCGACGATGCGCAGATTTTCCTTTTCCTGGATGCCGCGCCCGGCCGCGACAATCCGTTCGGCATTGCTTAAATCGACTGCGCGCTGAGTCTCGCGGAATGGCTTTTCGGGCCTGCTGCGAATCTGCGCTGCATCGATTTCGACGGCGAATTGTTCAATGGCAGCCATTCCGCTCGCTGGCGGCCGCGGCTGGGAAGCGCGAAATGCGCCCGCCTGCACAGAGAAAAACGGGATGCCACGGGGAGCATGCACGTCGGCATTCAGTTTGCCTTGAAAAATCTGGCGCACGAAAATGGGCGCGGCGCTGTCTGTCTTCAGGTCTACTACATCGCTGACGAGCACGGCCGAAAAGCGCGCGGCGAGCTTGGGAGCATAATCGCGCACCTGATAGGTATGTGGAAAGACCACGGCTTGCGGCTGTACGGCCTTGATTAATTGCTCGAAAGCGATCGTATAAGCCTCGGCGGTGTAAGCTCCGAGCAGTTCGTGCTCGAGCGCAAATATCTTCTCTACTTCGTAAGCCGCGGCTTGCCGGGCGAGTTCCTCCAGATTTGCGCCAGGGATCGCCGCGTACACGGGGCCGCCCGCCGCTTGAGCCAGCTTCCGGGCTGCCGCCAAAGCCTCGAAGGAAACGCCATTCCAGTTGCCGCCTCGTGGTTCCAGGACCACCAGCACGCTCATAGAACGCGGGCCTCGAATTTGAGTTTTTCGACTAACTGACGCGCGGCTTCGTGTGGGTCGCCGGAAAAAATTTGGCTTTGCTTGGTGCGCGGCGGCTGGTAAATGCGATCCGTAACGATGGCCGGATTGGGGGAACTGTCCAGTTGCGCGGCTTCCAGCGTTTTCACTTCTTTTGTCTTGGCTTTCTTGATGCCCATAAGCGTGGCATAGCGCAGTTTTTTGATTCCGGATTGAATGGTGAGGACTGCCGGCAGCGGCAACTCGACATGCTGGAACCAGCCGTTTTCCAGTTCGCGTTTTACGCGCACGCCTCCGGGCCGCGGCGCGACTTCCATCACGATCGTCGCGTGCGCATAGCCGAGCAATTCCGCAAGCACAACGCCGGTCTGGCCGTAGCCCATGTCGTCGGATTGCAAACCGGTCAGGATCAGGTCCGGCTTTTCGGCCTCCAGGGCTTTCGCGAGCAGTTGCGCCGTGACCAGCGCATCGGATGGCGCCGCTTCGCCGGTCTCGATGTGAATGGCGCGATCGGCGCCCTTGGCCAGCGCTTCGCGGATGGTCTGCGCCACGCGCGCCGGACCGGCACAGACGGCGATGACCTCGCCGGGCTGCGCTTCTTTGAGCTGCAGCGCTTCTTCTAGCGCATAGGCGTCCGGCTCGTTCATCTCATAGGCGAGATCCGCTTCTTCCAGCCACTTGCCGGCCGCATCCACACGCAGCGCCGAATCCCGAGCCGGAACCTGCTTGACACAAACGGCGATCTTCATTCGCTTCCACCAGTATGCCGGAGGGCAGGCGAGGGGATTCAAATTGATGCCAGGAAATTGGCAACCGACACGATCTTCACGTTTTCGAAAGTTTGCAGGCGCAGCAAGTCTCTGTCGCCCGTCACGACGGCCTCGCTCCCAGCAGCAACGGCACACTCGATGATCCGATCGTCATCGGGATCGTCGGGCACTGCGCTCAAGGCGCGGAGGGGTGTCACGACGGTACACAAATTTCGTATTGTGCGCTCTGCCGCTTGCAGCTTGCCGGCAGGCCAAGTGAATTTATCGCCAAGAACCCGTACAACCTCCGAGATAATTGCTTTGGAGATCGTAATTTCGATCTCGCCGGCGCCAGCCAGTTGTAAAAGCCGCAACGGCTTTCCGCGAAAATTCAGGGCAGAGATAAAGACATTGCTATCGAGTGTTATACGCCGCACTAACGTTTTGAGTATTGACGGCGGGACTCTGCAACCGCAGGTATGACATCGGAAGGTTTATACCCCATTCGTTTGGAATGCCCTTGCCCCCAAGCAGCCAGTCTTTCGAGGTCGTCCGCGGCTTGCCGGCGAAATACATATTGTTCCAGAATGTCTCGAGCCAAGTCGTCAGCCGTGCGGCTTTCGGCACGTGCTAACTCTTCCAGCTTCGGCAACAACTCATCCGGAATAGCGATGTTTTTGGTCGCCATCGTCATTTCCATTGTGGCACTTCACGGCATCACGGTCAGCGTCGCTTTGCGGGTCACGCCGTCAAAGGATGCAGTGATGACGGCGGCGTGCTGCGCGATGAGATGTTGGGTTGTTATCGGGAACGTAGCTGTATTAGCGCCCGCGGGCACTTTGATTTCCGCCGGCACTTTGACAATGGCGGTGTCGCTGCTGGTAAGGGTTACCGCCGCGCCATCTTGACTGGCTTTGCGCCGCAGCACCACCAATCCCGAGCAGGAAGAACCGCCGCGTACGTTGCCCGGACGCAGCAGGAGCGGCCCCAGCACCGGAAACAGCACCAAGGTGTTCGAGCCCTTCAGTTGATCGTGCGAGACATAGATGAGAATTGCCGTCCCGTCCTTTTGGACCGCGCGCGTGCTTATGGAAAACTGAACATGGTTTGCCCCAGCTGGAATGGAGACGCTGGCGGGCACATCCGCCCATGCCGGCCGGTTGGTTTTCACCGAAAACTTCAAGCCTCCCGCGGGCGCCGGCTGCTGGAGGCCCACCACGGCGGTTGTGGTCGTGCCGGATACCGCCGTTTGCGGCAGCAGCCCCAGGGCGAGCTCGGAACTTTTCGCCCCGCTGGGATGCTTGCCGTTTGGAAATGGGCGATAGAGCGGATCGCCGATGTTGATGATGCGCCATTTCAGCAGCCGCTCGCTGCGGAGCAGAGCATCGCCAACGTTGGCGCCTTCAAACAAATACAGGAAGACCTGGTCGGGATGAGGCAGATTGTCGAGATACGGCTCGGTGACCGCGCCGCTGGTAATCGTGATGCCTTTCTTTAGCGCATTCGCCGCCCAGTTCAAGCCGTTGCGCGGATTTTGGGCCGAAGCGCTGTCCAGGTGGATGCCGATGGCTCCCGGAACCCAGGTGAACGCGTCGTTGTAGTGGTTCAAACTGTACCAGCCGGCATAAAGCGCGGCATGGTCGCAGCGCAGCGGAGCGGGCGCCGTGCCCAATTCCGCCTGGTGGGTGTCCTCTAGTACGGAAAATCCGGCCTGGCGCGCGAATTTTGCGGCCCGGTCCAGATCCCAATTTCCGGCGCCGTAACTGTAGTCGGGCTGAGCGCCGGCAGGCGCATTCAGGTCGAAATAGGCGCGGCCCTTCAGACCATGCGCTTCGGCATAGAGTGCCTTGTCCACCAACCCTTTGGCCAGAGCAGGTGTAGCCGCATCGAGCCGCCACACCGAGTAAATGGTCTTCGCGCCCGTCTGGGCGCGATACGCGGAGAAAGGAATAAATTTCTGATAGATATTGCCTTCGCTCTGCGCGTATCCGAAGTACGGCTGAATGTCGTTCTGGCCCGCCGGACGGAACGGCAGATATTCGTCCCAGATGTCGGCGACGAACTGGTCCAGCGCGTAATTCTGGCCGCCGAGTTGGAGATCGAACGGGCTGCCATAGGAAAGGACAATGTACAGAATTTTGTCCCGGCCGATCTTGTCGAGACATTTTCGAATGGGCTGCTTCACGCGCGATTCGAATTCCTTCGCATCAATGCTTTCGGTCGAGGAGACTCCAACCTTACAGATGTTCCCGGCGGGTATATCTCGCTTGGCCATGTAATATTGGGCGACCTTGCGAGAGCCCGAGGCATGTGCGTTGTAGACGACGAGCACACGATCGCTCAGCGAGGCGGCCTGCGCCGCGCAGGCTGTCAAAATCAAAACGCCCGCCAGATGTATTTGAATCCGGATGGACAATTCTAACCCGAGCCTTTGAAAGATGGGATCTGGTACGTTAAATCCGATGACCGCGGCAGAGCGCAACAGGCTGGACAGTCGCGGCTACGTGCTGCTCGAAAATTTCCTGGCGCCGGATGTTTTGGATCGAGTCCGAAACCGTGTTGAAGAGTTGTACCAAGCCGAAGGCGAAAATGCCGGCGCCGAGTTTCGCAAAGAGCCGGGCTCGCGCCGCCTCGCCAATCTGGTGGACAAAGGCGAAATCTTCGAGCGGCTCATCGCCATGCCGCGCATTCTCGCACTGGTCGGGCACGTTTTAGGTGATCGGTTCAAATTGAGCAGCTTCAACGCGCGTTCGGCAAATCCCAACGGGACCGAGGCCCAGCCGCTGCACTGCGATGCCGCCGCCATTCCGGATAAGAGCGGCTATTGGGTGTGCAATACGATTTGGCTGCTGGACGACTTCACGCCGCAAAACGGCGCCACGCGAATCGTTCCCGGTTCTCAGAAATGGCAGAAGCTGCCGCAGCAAGCGCTCGCCGATCCCGCCGCTCCGCATCCGGAAGAAGTGCTTGTCACAGGACCGGCTGGAAGCGTGGTGGTGATGAACACGCATGCCTGGCACGGCGGCACCGCCAACCGCACGGCGAATCATCGCAGAGCGCTCCATGCCTTCTACTGCCGATTTGACAAACCGCAGCAGCAGTATCAGAAGCGCCTGCTGCGCCCCGAAACGCAAGCCCGGCTTTCTCCCGAGTTGCGCCGCCTGCTCGCGCTCGACGATCCGCTGAACGACGAATTGAGCGCGGCGGAAGAGAAGCCGAGCGGCTTCTTGAAGTAGCTCAGGGCTTGGCCACGGTCGGATCGATCTTAAGCGCGAGCGCGATCTGCTCCTCTGCTTCAGCCGTTTGATTCTCGTGCTTCAGCGCCACGCCCAGATTGTAATGAAGCGAAGCGGAGAGAGGATTGATAGCGAGGCCCTCGCGGTACCTTTCGATGGCGTCCGTATACTCGCCTTTTGCATACAGCGCGTCGCCCCAATTGAGATCGGCCAAAAAGTAATCGGGATCGATTTGGAGCGTGCGCTTATACTCGGCGGTTTCTTTCGCGAAGTCGCCCATGGCGCCATAGGCAAGTCCAAGATTGAAATGCGTGCCGCCGTCGTTGGGATAGAGCCGCGTGGCGAGCTGCAGAATTCCGGCGCTCACCTTGGCGTTGCCGGCTTGCCCGTACAGGGCGCCGAGCCAGGTCAGCGCGCGCAGAAGATGCGGATCGATTTTGAGCGCGTCGATCAATTTGGCCATGGCTTGGCGTGGTTTGTCCTGCTTGCGCAAAACCATCGCCTGCTCGAACACAGCCTCGGCATCCTCACGGAAATTGCGCGGCATGCGCTGCAGAATAAGATATTTCCCGTTTGCATCGACGACCTGCGACAGACCTCCGGGCTGAAGCTTCAGCGCTGCCGCGGCCCAAGCTGGATCGAACTGGCTTCTCTTGAGATCGCCCAGATAGCCGCCGTTGATGGCCGTGGCGCGGTCTACCGAGTTCGCCCGTGCGAGCGCGAAGAAAGACCCGCCTGTGAGAAGCTTTTGCCGGATCGCCGCCGCTTTGGCCCGGCTATCCACAACGATCTCGCGGAGATACTCGTGTTTGGGCACGACAGTGGTGCGCCAGGCCGGATGATAAGGCGGCACTTTGACGTGCTGCTCGGGATGGGCACGAATCCAATGGTCTGCGATGACGAATGCGCCGCGTACCTGGTCCGGCATATGGCACTGCACGCAGTTCGTCTTGCGATTCACCGGACATAAGCCCGCGTGGTGCGGCACGCCCGCAGAATGGCATTGTAAACAGGTCCGCACCGCTCTCGCTTCCATCACCAGGCGCGGCGCGTCCTTATGCGGATTGTGGCAGTTGGTGCAGGTGATGCGTTTGCCGCTTTGGCGCCAGCACTCGCTGTTCTTGATCGCGGTCACCTGATCGGAGATCAGCAATTGATCGGGCAAAGGATCTTCGACCAGACTGGAGCCGGCATGGCATTGCGTGCAGGGCTTCCATTGTTCGGCGATCGGCAGTGTGGCCGGATTCAGGATGCCGGGGTTTTTCGAATGCGCGCTAAGCGCCTTCAGATGCGGCCGCCCCGGCCCGTGGCAGTTCTCGCAGGTAACGCCGGTTTCGAGTTCGCTGCCGGCTCTTCGCGGCGCGACGTGGCATTCGAGGCATCGCTTCTTTAAGTACGGAGTCAACACACGCCCGAAAGCCGTTTCGTAGTTCGTGGGCTTATCGGTGGGAAAGCCGAGCGAAAGCGCCAGTTTGTTCTCGTGCGAGGAGTGAAAGTAGCGGCCTTCGATCAGCGGCTTGCCGGGTACAGGCAAGCCATCGAGAGAAGAAATGCGGACGAGAAAGCTGATCCCGTGGCGTTTGCCGCCGACCGCGGTGAGCACCGGGAATGTGAGCAGCGGGCCGCCCGGCATTTGCGTCTGGTACTCCATTTTGCCGCCGATCCGCTTGACGAGGTATTTGATCGGCGCCCCGGGCCCTTCGGTAGCCGTCTCGGAATAATGCACCGGGAGGTCCTTGGGCGTGGTGCCCTGCCAAGTATTCGCCATATTGGTGGTGATCTGGTTCGCCGCGATGCCTTTATGGCAATTGGCGCAAACCTCTCGCCCCACGTACTGACTGCTCAGCGTTCGGCCAAACGCCGGCAAGGCCACAAGCAAGACAAACAGCCACTTCATTGCACGAAACAGCTATCCTACTGCAATCGGATTTAGCCAGCGGAGATTTTCGAAGCGGCCGAAGTCCCGATCGGTCGAGGCAAGGGTCGCGCCATTTTCCAAGGCGAGTGCCGCGAGAACGGCATCGCTCACCAATGGCCCGGTTGCGTTGCAACTCGTAACCAGGCGCTCGAGCAATTCAGCGTGACGTGGCCCTGGATGAACGATGAGCACGTCGGGCTCTGCCAGCCAACTACGAATCTGCTCAAACGCAGCACCGGCCGCCATGGGCTTCGGCAATATGCGCGAATTGGTGCTCAGCCCAAAAATGCCCATAGTGTAATCCACGCCAGCCCTATAGTGTCTCGCGCAGCAAATAGCCGTTTGAGCCACGCAGCCGCTCGGTCGTGCTGCGGCAAGTCTTGTTGGCATGCATAGAACAGCAGATTCACGTCGACGATGGTCACCGGTGGAATAAACCCTCGGCGTGCTCAAGCAGCGCTTCCGTGCAGTCGTAGCTCAGGTCTGGGTAGTAGCCACCGTGGTGAGGCTTCATTCGCAATTGCCGCTGTTTCGGCTGCGCCACCGCTGCTAGTCCTTGGCGCAGCAGTTTATTAAGAGCTTCGTCCAATGAGGTGCCCTGAGCCTCGCTCTCCTGCTTCACACGCGCGAGTACCTCTTCATCAAGCCTGACGGTCGTTTGAATACTGTCCACGATGTTCTCAAAGTAGCATTGTCCTGCTTTGGATCTGAAGGAGAGCCAAGGCCGCTCCCGGCTATTGGCCGGCGCTCTTTCCTTCCACCACGGTCACCACCCGATTCGCCTTCACCCCAGGAATCTTGTCCACAATCCCGCTCGGCCAGTGAATCTCCAAATCCGCCCGCGCTGCCTTCTTTAAGCCGAAATGCACCTTCAGGTCGCTTTGCGAAAAGTAACTGCCGCCGCTGCGCACTTCATCCATTTGCCGGTGCTCACCTTCCGGTGTGCAGTAAATCCGAGCGCCGATTCCCGAGCGGTTCGACTTCACGCCCACCGTCTTCACCTGGAGCCAGTTGTTCTTTACGATGCTGTCGCAGCGCAAAAGCTGCGGTGTCTCGTTGACGCAATTAACGACAATATCCAGATCGCCGTCGTTATCGAAATCGCCCAGGGCGCAACCGCGGCCGGCAACTTTTTCTAAAATCCCGGGTCCGGCGTCGAGGGAAACGTCGGCGAACTTGCCGTTACCGAGGTTGCGATACAGCACTTTGCGTTCGCGATAGCCGGATTCGCTGGCGCGTTCGCGAACCTCGGGATAGACATGACCGTTGCAGAGAAAAATATCAGGCCAGCCGTCGTTATCGAAGTCGAGAAAGCAGGCGCCCCAGCCGAGGAAGCGCGTGTTCTTGCCAAGCCCAGCTTGGAAGGTCACATCCTCGAAATTTCCGTTGCCCAGGTTCTTATACAGGCTCGAAGTGTCGCCGGCAAAGTTGGTCTTCACGATGTCGAGCCTGCCGTTGCCGTAAATGTCCACCGCCGAAACGCCCATGCCCGCCTGCGTTTTCCCGTCCGCGCCAAAGGCAACGCCCGCTTGCATGCCGATATCGGTAAACGTTCCGTCATGGTTGTTCCGCAGCAGCGCCGAAGGGGACGAATCGTCGGCAACGTAAATGTCCGGCCAGCCGTCGTTATCGAAATCGCCCACCAGTACGCCCAGTCCATAGGTTCCTTGCTTTTTCAGAATCCCGGATTTTTCGGAGACATCGGTGAATGTCCCATCGCCGTTGTTGTGAAACAGAATGTCCTTGCCGCCCTTCAACCCCGGCGGCCCGCAAGCGACGAGCAGCCCTTCATATAAACACGGCCCGCTTTTCGGCAGCGGTGCGGTCTTCGGATCGAAATCGATGTAATTGGCTACATACAGATCCAAGTGGCCGTCGCGATCGTAATCGAGAAAGGCGCAGCCGGTGTTCCAGCGTTTCAATCCGGACTTCGTTCTCGTGGTGACGCCGGCTTTTTCCGCCACGTCGGTGAAGGTGCCGTCGCCGTTGTTGCGATAAAGCGAGCAATCGCCCCAATAAGTGACGAACAAGTCTTCCCAGCCGTCGTTGTCGTAATCGCCGCCGCAGACGCCCTGTCCCCATCCGGTGCGCGCGACGCCCGCTTTCAGTGTGACGTCGGTAAATGTTCCGTCGCGATTGTTTTTGTATAGCCGGCTGACGGGTTCCTGGCCTTTTGGAAAGGTGGTTTCAAAGCGAGTGCCGTTGAGGAAGAAAAGATCGAGCCAGCCGTCGTTGTCGTAGTCGATGAAAGCCACACCGCATCCGGTGGTCTCGAGTAGATATTTGTTGGTGTGCTCGGCGCCGAAGATCGTCTTCTTGTTGAGACCCGCCTCGCGCGCGACATCTACGAAGCGGATACCCAGCGGCATCCCGCTCATTAGTTGGTCGAACGAAAAGACAGAAAGAGTCGCGCACAAGGATTTTACAAATGTCCGGCGGGAAAACATGTTTACTGGGGGGCGGAGATCACCGGCTTCAACATCTCGCCGCCGCGCATGCCGCGGTCGAGGGTGTGAGCAAGCTGCGCGTCTGCCTGGTGCTTCAGCCGTGCGCCGGCGGCAAACGCTTCCTGGCTGCCCTGCTTGTCGCCTTGGATGCTCAAAATCTCGCCGATCGTGTTATAGGGACCGGGTGTCGCGGGATCGAGCCGGATCGCTTCTTTCAATTGCGCGAGCGCGCCATCCAGATCGCCGGTTTGCTTGAGCACGATGCCCAGCATGTAATGCGCCTGGGCGTACTTCTGGTTGATTCGGAGCGCGGCGCGCATCTGCTTGACCGCCCCAGGGAAATTGCCATCCTGCCAATCGATGATGCCGAGAGAATAATAAGCCTCGGCGAAGGAGGGATCGAGCCGGATTGCGGTTTGAAGTTCGGCCTTAGCTGGAGCGAGCGCATCCTTCATTTTGAGCGCGAGGCCGAGATCGTAGTGTGCGGCGGCAGATTTCGGATTGGCCGCCAGCAGCCGCCGGTATGTTTTTTCTGCGCGATCCGAATCGCCCGTTTGCAGGTAGGCGTAGCCGATGTCCATCAGCGCGGCGACGTTGGACGGCTGGTGCGCCAGCACTTTCCTGGATTCTTCGATGCCGCGCCGGGCCTGCCGCGTCGCAATGAGCAAGTACGCATATCGATTGCGCAGCTTGTCGTTGGCGGGCTTCAGCACGACCGCGCGCCCGTAGGCCGCCGCCGCAGCGTCCAGATCGCCTTTCGTTTCGAGCGCGCTGCCGAGCTTGTATTGATACTCGAAAACACCCGGCGCGAGTTTTGCCGCTTTGCGCAGTTCCGCCAATCCCGGGCCGGATTGTTTCTCGATCATGAGCACCGCACCCAGATGGAAGTGTGCCGCGGCGTAGCTCGGATCGAGCGCGATCGCTTTGCGGAAATGCGCGAGGGCCTCATCGGCCGGCTGGTGCAGCACGGCCAGCAGAAAACCGATGTGGTCTTCGGATGCAGCCGATTGCGGATGCGCCTTCGCCGCCTGCGCCAAATCCCGCAGCGCGCCCTGCTGGTCTCCCTGGCGGATCAACTGTTCGGCCTGCGCGGCCCACTGGGCAGCAGTCTGCGCCTGCATCAAAGCGGCAGCAGAGAAACCCAGCAAGCAGACCCAGACAGCTTTCACTCATTGCACATTATAGGTGCAGTCCGTTGGGCAGAGTCACGGGATCTTTGTCGTGGCCATGTACTTCCAGACATTTTTAAATTGCGGGAAGAGCGTGGAGCCATGGTGCCGTTTGGTGGGGAAATTATTGATCAGGATCTGATGGTAGCCGTGGATGACCTCGCCCGGCTTCACCAGGAGCGTTTCCGGTTCCGGCATATGCATCAGCAGCATGCAATTCGCAATCTGATGATGAACATTGAACGGGTCCTTCAGATTCAGGAATGCGAAAAATCGGGACGGAGGCGTAGCGCTCTTCCTGCCCTGCCAGGGCGCCGGTTTGTGAAGGTCGTCCATGTAATCCTGCGGGCCGGAGAACATCAGCACCCGGTCTACCCGGAAGAGTTTTCCAATATAAGCCGCGTGCCCGGAGCCTTGCGAATGGCCGGCAACAACGATGTGGCGCCAGACCGGCTTGCCGTTGTCCACGAACTCGCTCCATCCCCCATTGGGGTCGTGTTTCACGAGATAGGCCAGCAGTTTTTGGAACCTGTTCAGGATGGAATTGGCAGGACTGACGTTGATCCTCTTGCTCACCGGGGCTCCGGTCACGATAGCCTTTCGGTAACGGCCGAAAGTCGCCGGATCCAGGCTGTGCGCGCAGAAAACGGCAACCACGTTGTCCGTGTAATCGAGACCGATGGCGTGATAACCCCATTTGGCGAAAGCGCTGTCGATCGTCAGGCTGCCGGCCGCTTTGCCATGAGTGCCGACAAGAAAGAGAAACAGCCGATGGCGTGAAACCGCTTGCGGATCGTATACAGCGATATGCGGGCCATGAACCGTCACAATGGCCGGATCGGTCCGATGCGGATCCACACGCAGCACCTTTACCTGGGCATAGGCGTTGCCCAGGAACAGGAGCAGAAAGGCAGCGATCGTTCCGATAGCACGAGAACGGAGAGCATTCCAAGTCATCGAACCTCATTCTAAGGCGAGGTTCCTCAGCGCTCGCCGCACATGATAGGTGTTGGAGGGTCTATGAAACGAAATGCCTTGCTTTTTCTTGCCGTCCTGCTTCTCCCGGTTACGCTGAGCGCGGATATTCTCGGATTTGTCGAGCAGAAATTCAGCTATATTCACTTCGAGAATGGGAAGTGGGCGCGCACGGAACAATTGCCTTGCTATACCTACACGGCCCAACAGGACGGCGCTAGCGTGAAAGTGCTTCGCATCGGGACCAGCAATCTGGTGCCGTTCAAGGCTACCAAGGGGCTAAAAGTCACCGTTTGCGGCTCGGTCGCAGCGTTCGATGAGGGGTTTGAGACCAACATGCCACAGCCAACCGAAGGCGTTCGCCGGCCTATGCGCTGATCAAATCGTCCGAACCATGTGATCCGGGCAAGCGGTTTGCGCCTCATCGAGCAAACGTGCGGGCAGGTCCGGGCCGTATCTGGCTAGGAACGGAACGATGGAGTAAAAGCGCTCCTGAAGGTGGCGGTGCGGATAGATCAGGTTCATCAGATAGAGCGAATCCCGTTCCGCTCGTTCCTCCCGCCGCATGGCTTCCCGCGCTACTTTGCCCGAGAGCTTCTCCATCTGGTAGAGGATCTTGGAGGTCGTAGTCTTGGCCGCGCGGCCGAGCGTCGGATCGAAGCCTGCCAATTTTGCCTTGACCTTTGCAAGCTCGGCCCCAAACTCCGAGCGTTTGGAGGAAAGCTCTTCCCGCAGCTTGGGGGGGACCAGCCGCTCCGCCATGCGCTGGCGCACGCTTTCGTGATAGTCGAGCATTTCGGGCAGCCGCAGCCGGTATCGGTTCATCAGCTTTTCAGCCCGGGCATCCAGCAGGGTAAAGCTGTTGCGAGGAAAGATCACCGGCATGCGCCCGAGCAGCCCGGCATAGAGCACTTCCGCCTGCGCCATATAACCGATTTCGGACGGTCCTCCGACGTAGCTCACCGTGGGCAATAGATAATCCTGCATCACCGGACGCAACAGCGCATTGGGCGAGAGCCGTCCGGCCATTGATTGCAACTCGCCCGCTGTGTAGGCTCGATCTTTGGCGGCGAAGCGGCCGTCCTTGAAACGAATGGGCACACGCTTGTGCTCGCCGAGCAGAAACAGCAGGCTGGCGTCTTTTTCCACCAGCACCTGAGCATGATAGCCGGAGGATTCCAAGTCGTGGCCGCGTTGCCGCAGTTTCGGAACCAGTTCGGGAATCCGATCGATCGCCTCGCGCAGAAACGGCTCGGCCAATTCCCGGATCGCGGGCGCCAGCGGGTCCAGATAAAGCAGCCCGAAGCCGCGCAGCGTCTCTTGAAGGAAAGAGCGGAAGGCCGATCCCAGAGTCGCACCCGGATGGTAATGTCTCCCGATGCGCTCCAGCGTCTCTTCGACGAACGGCAAGCCGCCTAGCGCCTGGCGCAACTCCGAGAGCGGAACGTCAGCCATGGCCAACTGGCCCACTGGGCCGCCGTTCGCCGTTACTTTCATCTGCAAAGAGACGCGTTCCGGCGAGGCGTCTTCGTTGAAGACCCATGCGTGATCCACTTCGGCGAGATCGTGGTCTTCCGTTGCGAGCCAGAAGATGGGAACCGCTGGAATCCCCTGTGCGCTGAGCTGTGCTGCCATCTTAACGGCCGTCAGCGCCTTGAAAATCGTGTAGCACGGCCCGGAGAACAGCCCGACCTGCTGGCCGGTTACGACCGCCACAGCGCCGGTGTTGGCGAGCTTGTCGAGCGCCGCCTGATCGTTGTTTTGCTCGCGCAAAGCGGAAACGAGCGCGGCCCGGCGGCGATCCGGAAAATCGATCACTCGCGCCGATTCCGCTAGCGCTTCCGGATCCCAGAACGAATACCGGTAAAAGTCCTTTACTCGATCGAAATGATAGAGATAGTCGGTGAAGAGCTTGCTGCTGCCAGGGATGAGCGTATGGCGGACACAGGAAGACTCCATAAAAGGCGCGGCGAAGCGGCAGTTAAGCAGATGACCGCCTGCAAGCTAAAGTTACCAAAGTTTCCGCCCGTGCATGCACAATGGAAGAAACGATATGGACGAGCAAGAGTTTCGGACCAAGGCCGATACGGCATTGGATCATTTATACCGGCGGTTGTCCGCCGCCGCGGACCAATACGATTTCGAGCCGGATTTCAACGCCGGGGCGCTGTCGATCGAATTCGAATCACCGAAAGCCAGATTTGTGGTCAGCCCCCAAACTCCGATGCGGCAGATTTGGGTATCGGCGCGGTCGAAAAGCTTCAAACTGGATTGGGATGAGGAAAAGCAATCTTTCGTGCTTGCCGAAACGGCCCAGCCGCTGGAGGAGTTCATCGCTTTTCAAATCTCCGAGCATTTGGGCGAGCCGGTGAACTTATGAATTTTGGGGGAACCCCGCCCTCCAAACTGAAGCATGTCCGGCGTCTATATCTGTTACCCGTTTTGCAGCCAGAAGTGTAGCTTCTGCAATTTCGCCTCGGGAGTTTTCTCAGCAGCGGCGCAACGGGCTTACGAGGGCCGGCTGCTGAGCGAGATCCAAGCGCATGGCTGGGACTGGCAACCGGAGACCGCCTATTTGGGCGGCGGCACGCCCAGCCTGATGCCACTGGAATTGCTTCGGGCGATTATGCATGCTATTCCGGGGCAAAAACTCGGCGAGACCACCATCGAATGCGCACCCGGAACGATCGACAGCGAAAAAATCCGCGCCTGGGCTGAAGCCGGCATCAATCGTGTCAGCTTAGGGGTTCAGTCGTTCGTCACCAGCGAACTACGTCAGGTGGGGCGGCGGCACACGGCCGAAATCGTGGAGGCAGAAATCAAACTGCTTCGTCAATTCGGGATCGAGAACATCAATATCGATTTGATCGCCGGGCTGCCGGGGCAGACATTCGCTTCCTGGAAGGAATCGCTCGATTGGATTGAGCGCCTGGCGCCGCCGCACGTCTCCGTCTATCTCTTCGAGATCGACGAAGACAGCCGGTTGGGCAAGGAAGCCCTCGCGGGAGGCATGCGCTATGGAGCCGGCATCCTGCCCAGCGACGAAGCCGCGGCGGAATTCTACGAACAAGCAGTCGAGCGCCTGCAGGGCTGCGGCATCGAGCGCTACGAAATCTCGAATTTCGGTCGGCCGGGCTGGGAGTCGCGGCACAACCTGAAGTATTGGCGACTGGAGCCGTACATCGGCTTCGGGGTGGATGCGCATTCGTTCGATGGCCGCGAGCGCTGGAGCAATCCGGAAAGTCCGGCAGAATATTTGGAGTGGGAAGGCCATCGGCCGCGCACGGCGTCGGACGTAGAAGAAGAGAGATTTTTCGCCGGCTTGCGCCTGATGGAAGGCATCGAGCCTGCCGAGCACGAATGGCTGCGCTTCGCAGAGCCGATCGATAAATGGGTCCAGGCCGGCTATCTGGAACGCTCGGGCGCCCGCTTGCGTCTGGCGCCGCAAGGAGTCCTGGTATCCAACGAGATTTTCCAGGATTTCGTCGCCTAAGTCTCTTTCTGATACTATTTGCAAAATGCTAATACTCACGGCGACGCTCGCCACGTTGGTCTACGGTCTGATCGCGCCGATTCTGGGCGCGTTGCTGCCTACCTATGGTTTAACCGCGGGCCAGCAGGCCATGCTGGCGACGCTGCAGGCCATCGGCCTGATCATTTCCTCGCTCTCGGCCGGGCCTCTGGTCGACATCAAAGGAAACAAGTCCGGGCTCCTGATCGGACTAGCGCTCATTATCGCCTCCATCACTGCGGCCCCGAACGCGGGCGGGTACAGCGGTCTTCTGGTGGTTTATTTTGTGCTCGGCATTGGCGGCGGCACCATCGTCACCGCAGCGAATGCGCTCATCAGCGCCATCGAACCGACTAGACGCTCCTCCGTGCTGAATCTTATAAACCTGTTTTTTGGCCTCGGCGGCATCATCACCACCTACGTCGCTAGCGAGCCGATCTCTCCCGCCGATGTCTGCTATGCCATCGGCGCGCTTACGCTCCTGACGTTCCTGATCGGCGCCGCGACCAAGATGCCCGGACCGGCCGGCCAGGCGAGTTTCCGCGTCTCCGAAGCGCCCGGGCTGCTGTCCAGGCCCGCGTTGATGCTGCTCTGCCTGATGCTGTTTCTTTATGTCTCCTGCGAAGTCGGCGTGTGGAACTGGCTCAAGATCTACCTGGAGACGATGCATTTCTCCGCAGTTTCGGCAGGGCACGTCGTCAGCTACGGGTTCGCCTTCGGCATTTTGGTAGGCCGGGTAGTAGTCTCCAGAATTCTGCTCAAGGTGCGCCCGCTCACCGTGACCCTGGTGGCCTCGGTTTGCATGGCCATCACCACTTTCCTGATGCTGGAGCTTTCCTCCAGAGCCGCTATTACCGCTGCCGTGTTTTGCGCCGGGCTCAGCATGGCGCCTATGTTTCCGACCACGCTCGGCATCACGGGCGATACCTTCCGGCGCGGCGCGGCCACGGCCATGGGCATTGCCATCACCTTCGGCTGGATTGGGTTGGCGGTCAGTTCGCACATTATCGGATCGCTTGCCGGCAGCAGCCGTGATTATCACTACGCTCTGTTGCTGATTCCGGGCTTTTCGCTCTTGCTGATACTAGTAAACCTAGTACTTCGACCCGTCTTGAAACATCCTATACATGAAGTAGCATTTGTGCCCGATTTGGAGTAGACTAATTCAAACTCAGTATTCTTCCGGTTAAGGAGATTCATCATGGCCTTTTGTTCCAACTGTGGTGCTCAGGTCGCTGGGGGCTTCTGCCAGAACTGCGGCACTCAAATAGCAGGCGGCGGCGTTGCCGAAGCAACTGCGAACCCGGCGACCGCTCAGGCGGCGGGGATGAGCACCAACGCTGCTTCGGCGCTCTGCTATTTGGTCGGCTTTATTACCGGGATCATCTTTCTGGTTCTCAGTCCTTACAACCAGGACAAGACGGTTCGGTTCCACGCTTTCCAGTCGATCTTTTTGAGCGTCGCAATCGTCGCCATCGATATTTTGTTGAGCATCTTGACCGCAATTACGGGAATCGCGTTTTTCCTCTTCCCAATTTTTTGGCTGGCCTGCTTCGCCATTTGGCTATACATGCTGTTCACTGCGTACAACGGCAAGACGGTGACGCTCCCGCTGATCGGCGAGTTTGCGCGCAAACAGGCGTAAACGAAGCGGCGGCGCGCTGCGTCTGCTACCGTAAGCAGTGAAGTTTTGGTTTGTGTGGGCGCTCGCGTTGTGCGTGACGGCGAGCGCCGCGGATGTTACTCCGCACATCGCCGGGATTCAAATCTTCGGCAACCGCAGAGTGTCCACACAAAAGATTGAGAAAGCGGTCGGCGCCAAGGCGGGCGATCCGCTGCCTCCGAGAGCGGAGACGGAAGCGCGGGTCGACAAGATTCACGGAATCGTGGCTTCGCGAGTGGAGGCGGTTTGCTGCGAGGAAGGCAATCTGACCCTCTACGTAGGCGTGCAGGAAAAAGGCGCGCCGGATTTCGAGTTGCGCCTCCCGCCCTCGGGCACGCAAAAGCTACCGGGCGATCTCATGAAGCTGTACAGCTCTCTGCTGGACAACATCGCCGCCAGCATTCGCGGTCACAACGCCGATCAGGATCTGACCAACGGCTATTCGCTGATGGCCGACCCCGACTCCCGCATGATCCAGTTGAAGATGATTCCTTTGGTCGCTCGCGATCTGAAAATCCTCGACGGCGTAGTGCGGAATTCCGCCGATCCGAACCAGCGCGCGGCTGCCGCCTACCTGCTGCAATATGCTCCGCGCGACCCGCAAAGCAGCAAGATCATGGTGAATGCGCTGCAATTTGCGCTACGGGACAGCGACGACACCGTGCGCGCCAATGCCGTGCGCGCTTTGCACGCGGTCATGATCGGCGCCAAGCTGCACCCGGAACAGCAAATACGCATCCAGCCGACCTGGTACGTGCAGATGATGCATTCGGTGGATTGGTCGGACCGCCGCCATGCCAGTCTGGCGCTCGTGGACCTGACCGACACAGGCGATGCGGCGACGCTGGAGCTGATTCGCGAGCGCGCGCTGCATTCGGTCATCAACATGGCGGGCTGGCAAAATCTCACTTACGCACTCCCGGCGTTCATCCTCGCCGGCAGAATAGCCGGGCTCACGAAAAAGCAGATCGACGCGGCCTGGGTCAGCGGCAATCTCAAGCCTGTGCTCGAAAAAGCACGGCAATCGAAGCGAAAACATCGCGGCGATCTCCCATAATAATAGAGGTACGGCAACGCCAATGGTCTATGAGAGCGATTTGGTTTTGTGGGCGGAAGAACAAGCCACCCTGCTGCGAGAGCACAAACTCGGCCAGCTTGATGCCGAGCACATTGCGGAGGAAATAGAAGGTTTGGCCAGACGCGACCGGCGCGAAATCGAGAGCCGCATGAAAGTGCTGCTTGCGCATCTGCTGAAGTGGCGATATCAGCCGGCGCTGCAATCCCGAAGTTGGCGCGCCACCATCGCGACGCAGCAGGACGAAATCGCGCTACTGCTTCGCGATTCGCCGAGCTTGCGATCCCACCTGGAGCAACGATGGTCGGAGCTGTATTTGCTCGCGCGGCGCTTGGCTGTTCAGGAGACCGGAATGGAAACACTTCCGGCCGAATGCCCCTGGACGCTCGATCGGGTACTGGCAGCCGAAAACGCGCTGTAGGCGCCGGATGCCGGCTGCGGTTCGTTAGGGAGGGGCGCCGCGGGCCAAAGCCCGCCCTCCGGATTGGCTAACATAACAATATTGTGCGCCGACGTTTGGCCCTTGCTGCCGCCGCGCTGAGTCTGCTGGTCCTACTGTCGCTATTGGTCTGGCAGGGTTCATTCAGCTTCTCTTTCGCACCGTCAGATTTGCGCGAAACCATCATCCTGTGGGCGGTTTCGACGCTGATCTTCCTGCTGACGGTCACCCTCGGCTTCATGCTCTTCCGCTCCGGCGTGAAGATGTATATCGATCGGCAAAGTCATAAGGAAGGATCGCGAATCCGCTCCAAGCTGCTGGTCGGCGCGCTGGTCCTGACGCTCGCGCCCACCGCTTTCTGCGCTCTGTTCAATTACACCGTGCTGAACCGCACGCTGGAAAAATGGTTCACGCTGCCGGAGCGCAACCTGCGTGTCAGCCTGGGCCATTTGGAAGCGGCGTATATGACCGAAGGCCAGTCGCGGGCACAGGCGGAGGCGAATTGGATTGGCTTGCTGCCCGAGACGCAACGAGCGGCGGAGACGGGCCGTTGGAACCACGAGTTCTTCCAGGGTGTTTGCAGCCAGCGCGGGATTCACGAGCTGGTGCTCCAGCGCAAACGCGGCGGTCCCATCACGCTGTGCGGGGGATCCGGCAAGCGTGCCGGCGCGCTGGTGAATGCCAAGTCCACGGTGAGAGAAGAAGACGGATTCGAACTGGGCACAGTGCGTGTCGTTTCCTCGCTCGCGGCTGATCCGTCGGTGGTCAACCGGCTCATGGCGGAGCAGCTTCAGCTTGGCTCGCGGAAGAAATTCTACCAGGACACTTATTTTCTATTGATCTGCCTGATTACGCTGTTCGTGCTGTTTTTCGCGGCTTGGTGCGCGCAGATTCTCTCGCGGCAGATCAGCGTTCCCATTTCGGCATTGTTGGGGGCGGCGGAACAAATTCGCCAGGGCAATTTGTCCTATCGCGTTCGCGTGCGCGCCATCGACGAACTGGCGACGCTGGTGCGCGCATTCAATGCCATGACCAACGAATTGGAGGCCAACGCCCGCGAGTTGGAATCGCGCCGCCGCTTCACCGAAGCGATTCTCGAAAGCATTCCCACCGGTGTGATCTCCATCGCCGCCGATGAACACATCGAGCGCGTGAATCGCGCGCTCAGCGGCATTTTTCCGCGCGAAGCGGTGCTGGCGGCGCGGTATCTCGGCGATCTGTTCCAGGGCGACGATCTGGAAGAGATCCGTTACCTGCTCAAGCGCGCCCGCCGCACCGGCGCGGCCGCCAGCCAGATCGAGCTGGAGCGTTCTTCCGGGCTGCTGCATCTGGCGGTAACCGTGGCCTCGCTCGAACGCCAGCGCGGCTTCGTGCTGGTGCTGGAAGATACCAGCGATCTGCTGCGCGCGCAAAAGGTGGAGGCGTGGCAGGAAGTAGCGCGCCGCATCGCGCACGAAATCAAGAACCCGCTCACCCCGATCTCGCTCTCGGCGGGGCGCATCGAAAGGCAGTTGCTGCGCACTCCCATCGACGCAGATGCCCGCGCCATTCTCGAAGACTGCACCCAGACGATTCAGCAGGAAGTGCAGGCGGTAAAGCTGCTGGTGGACGAATTCTCCCAGTTCTCGCGTTTCCCGGCGGCGCAGCCCGTGCCCGCGGATTTGAACGAAATCGTGGAAAGCGCTCTGGGCGTGTTTGCAGGACGGCTGGATGGTATCGCCGTGACGTTCCAGCTCGATGCCCGGCTGCCGCTGGTGCTGGCCGACAAAGAGCAGATGCGGCGCGTGATTGTGAATCTGGTTGACAACGCGGCTGAAGCGATGACCGAGGCGCCGGTTCGCGCGCTCCTTATCGCCACCCGGCAAGCCGCACCCGACTTGGTTGAATTATCGGTCACCGATACCGGCTGCGGGCTTTCGGTCAGAGATAAAGAAAAGCTGTTTATGCCGTACTTCTCTACCAAGCAGCGCGGCACCGGGCTTGGTCTCGCCATCGTCAGCCATATCGTGACCGAGCATCATGGCCGGGTACGCGCGGAAGACAACTATCCGTCAGGTGCGCGCTTTCTGGTGGAGTTGAACGCGCTCGCCTCCGAGGCCGCCTCGCCACAGGAAACCGCGGAGCCGCAGCCCGCTACGCTGTAGGTATAGCTCCCCCGATGGCCCCTACCGGACTCAATATGACCGGACCCAAGATCCTGATTGTCGACGATGAGGCGTCGATCCGCCAGACGCTTCGCGGCGTGCTCGGCGATGACAATTACCAGTGCTGCACCGTGGCTACCGGCGAGGCTTGTCTCGCGCAATTGCAGCGCGAGCCTTACGAAGCCGTGCTGCTCGACATTTGGATGCCCGGCATCGATGGATTGGAAACGCTGGCTCGCATTCAGGATCTTCCTGCCGCGGCCCGCCCGGCGGTGATCATCATTTCGGGCCACGGAAACATCGAGACCGCGGTCAAGGCGACCAAGCTGGGCGCATTCGATTTCATCGAGAAGCCGCTGACCATCGAAAAGGTCAGCCTGGTGCTGCGCAACGCGCTTCAGCAGCGGCGCACCGATCTGGAGTTGCAGCGCCTGCGCGAAAACGTGGTTTCGCCGGAAATCATCGGCGAGAGCATTCCCATGAAAGCGCTGCGGCAGCAGTTGAAGCTGATGGCCGGAACCAACGGGCGCGTGCTCATCTATGGCGAGAGCGGAACTGGCAAAGAACTGGTCGCGCGCGCCATTCACAGCTCCAGCCCGCGCCGCGAAGGTCCGTTTGTTGAAGTGAATTGCGCGGCGATTCCCGAAGACTTGATCGAAAGCGAGCTCTTCGGCCACCGCCGCACCAATCTCGACGGCGCTCTCGATCACAAGATCGGCAAATTTCAAAAGGCGCACGGCGGGACGCTGTTTCTCGACGAAGTAGGCGATATGAGCCTGAAGACGCAAGCGAAAGTCCTGCGGGCTTTGGACGAACACAGGTTCGAGCCGGTGGGCGCGCCGCAATCGGTGCAAGTGGACGTGCGCGTCATCGCGGCGACCAACAAGAATCTCGAAAAAGAGATCGAGCGCGGCAATTTTCGCGAAGATTTATTTTACCGGCTCAACGTGATTCCCTTCACCGTGCCTCCGCTACGCGACCGCGCCGAGGATATTCCGCTGTTGGGCGCGCACTTTCTCCGTGAGTTCGCCCTGGCCTATGGGCGAAAGCCGAAGGAATTGAGCGAAGAGGCGCAATGGGCGCTGGCCGCGTATTATTGGCCCGGAAATGTACGCGAGCTGCGTAACCTAATGGAACGCATTGTCATTTTGCAGCCGCAGCATCGCATCGAAGCGCGGCATTTGTCACTTGACACCACGCGCAAGAATCACGCCAAACCCTGGGACGGCTTCGGCAGCCTGCACGAAGTGAAGGAAGCCGCCGAGCGCGATTACATCCTGCGCAAGCTTGAAGAAACCGGCGGCAACGTGACCCGCGCCTCCGAATTGCTTGGCCTCGAGCGCAGCCATTTGTACCGCAAGATGAAGACGCTCGGCATCGCACCGAAGGATTAGCCAATTCGGGTATCACCAACCTACTCGACTCCTGATCTCTCCCTCATAACTCCGCATCTCGATTGGACGGTCTCTACTTTAAGTCGATTTAAACTTGATAAAAAGTTTACAGCTGCGCACGAGCTAGACTTACTGTCTGCGGATTGCTGTCCGGAGTGCCTAAAAGGCAAGTTAACTCCAGTAAGCAAACCGAAACTTCCCGTTACCTAAAGCAAAACTCTGCTCTTTCGGGCCGACCTCTTCAATCTCTTTAATCATGCCGAATTCGCGCATCGGCCAGCACTATCGGTTCCGCCGGTTGGCGATACAATCACTCCTATTTCACCTTTGACCCACCAGATTCAGCTTGCGCTAGAATGTTTGCTTCTGTTTGAAAGTGCCAATGCACATCATATTAGGTTAGGAGATTGTTCAAATGAGTTCCGAACTACGACGTCGAGAGTTTCTAGGTTCATTAGCCGCTCCGTCTTTAGCCGCCGCTCCTTTGGTTGCTGCCCCGCTCGTGCAGGGAGCGGTTAAACAAAGTGGTATGCCGATTCCAAAGATTAAAGATGTTTCGGTCATCGGCACGGAACCTCAGGGAGTTCGCCTTGTGGTGGTGAAAGTTCAGACCGATCAGGACGGGCTCTATGGCTATGGCTGTGGAACATTCACGCAGCGCGCCGACTTGGTCGTCGATGCCGTGAATAAGTATCTTAAGCCGCTGGTTGTGGGCCGCCGGACGGATGATATCGGGGATATGTGGCAAGCCATGTACAATTCCTCGTATTGGCGCAACGGCCCGGTCTTGAATAATGCAATCAGTGGAGTCGACCAAGCCCTTTGGGATATTAAGGGACGTCAGGCCGGCATGCCGGTCTACCAATTGCTTGGTGGAAAGCGCCGTGCCGGAGCAATGGTTTACCGCCACGCCTCGGGAGAGGAGATATCCCAGACCATCGACCGCGCAAAGAAGCTGATAGCGGAAGGCGCAAAAGCTGTCCGGCTTCAGGTGGGCGTGCCCGGAATGGCTGCATATGGCGGCCGCGGAGGGCCGCTCAAGAGCTCCGGGTTTGGCTTGCCCCAAGATCCGGTATTTGAGCCGAAGCCTTATGTGCGCCGCACGCTGCAACTGTTTGAGGCCGGCCGAAAGGCGTTAGGCCCGGATGTCGAGTTGCTGCACGACGTTCACGAGCGCGTGCCCGCGCGCCTGGCCGTGCAATTCGCAAAGGACATGGAGCAGTTTCGGATATTTTATCTGGAGGACGCTCTGTCACCGGGGCACCTCGAGTATTTCCGTGAGATTCGGGCAAAATGCACGACGCCACTCGCCATGGGAGAGCTGTTCAACAATCCTCACGAATGGGAGATCCTGATCGAGAATCGGCTGATTGACTACATTCGCATGCATGTGTCGCAAATGGGCGGGCTGACGCCAGCCTGGAAAGTCGCGGCTCAGGCTGCAATGTTTGAGGTGAGGACCGCATGGCACGGGCCCGGCGATGTTTCGCCTATCGGGCACTGCGCCAATTTGACGCTCGATGTCGCCTGCCCTAATTTTGGCATTCAGGAATGGAGCGAGCCGAATGAGCGTACACGGGAGATCTTTGAAGGCTATCCGGAGCTGCGCGACGGATATGCTTACCCCAACGACAAGCCCGGCTGGGGCGTCGAGGTCAATGAGAAGCTCGCTGCCAAATATCCCTTTGGCAGCTTCGAGCACGGCGAGCACAAGAAGCTCAACGGCGGATGGGGCGTTGTTCGCCGCGCAGATGGTACAGTCATCAATCAATAGAGATGCGATACAGTGAATAGCGCGCGATATGGCATCTTCTCCGTGTAAACGAGTGGTGCCCTGTGCATTGCTATGCACAGCGCTCTGTATGGCGCAGAGCAGCCGAACGCATGCCCAGGTAAAGAGTCCGCTTGCAGGGCAAATAGCTGCTATCAAAGCTGGCCAGCACCGGTTTCAAGAGGGCTGCGCAGGTTGTCACGGTGCGAACGCGGAAGGAGGGCGGGGGCCGGATCTTGCAGACAATCGGACTATAAAGCGGATGAACGCCGCGAAATTGTTCGATACGATTCGGCACGGGGTTCCAGGAACGGAGATGCCTCCCTCGTCCATGCCAGACGAGAATATTTGGGAGGTGGCTGCTTTCATCCGCAGCTTGAACACTGCTGCTTTCGAAACTCCTGTTGAGGGCGATTTAGGTAGGGGACGCGCTGTATTCTTTGGTAGTGGTGGTTGCAGTAATTGCCACATGATCCGGGGGCGAGGAGGTTTTCTCGGACCAGATCTAACCAATATCGGATTTTCCAGCAGTATCGCTCAGCTTCGCGAAAACATACTGCACCCCAGCAATAAAAGGGGCGGCGGCTTCAGGAGTGTAACCGTTGTTCTGAAGAATGATACTCGAATCGAGGGAATCGCAAAGGACAACTCTAATTATTCGATTCAGATTCTTGACACTCACGGCCACCTCCATCTGCTGAATAAGGCACGTCTCAAAGAAGTGGTATTCGCTCCTAAGTCTCCGATGCCTGACACTTATGGGGAAACTCTCAGCCCCCAGGATTTACAGAACCTTGTGGCGTTCCTCAGCAGGCAGGTAATCAGGCCGCAAACTGAGAGAACAGCCGAGCGGTCGCGGCGGGAGGCCAATTAAGTGCGCGCCCTAGGTTTACTGGCGTTATTTGCACTCTACCTCTCTGGACAGGTTCGATATAGCGACATTAGTAAGAGTCCAACCGACAATTGGCTCACCTATAACGGCGACTACAGCGGACAGCGCTACAGCCCCCTCACGCAGATCAACCGCAAAACTGTCGCCGACCTCGTTCCGAAGTGGACTTATCACGTAAGGGGCGCCCGCAGGCTGGAGACTACGCCGCTCGTTTTCGACGGCGTTATGTATATCACAGGCAGCAATGAGGTAGATGCGATCGACGCGAGCACAGGCAGAAAGATTTGGATTTACAGAAACGGACTGGCAGGCAGGCACGGCTTAAACCGAGGGGTCGCTTTGCTTGGCAACAGCGTTTTCTTTGTGAGCGGCGACTGCCACCTGGTAGCCCTGCAACGTTCCACCGGGGCATTCTTGTGGGAAAAGCAGTTCGCGGATGCCAGCAAGGGATATTACGCGACGCTGGCACCGTTGGCGCTAAAAGACAGCGTAGTTGTCGGTGTCTCGGGCGGCGAGTCAGGTATGCGCGGTTTCGTTGCCGCGTATTCCGCATCCACCGGTAAGCAACTATGGCGCTTTTACACCATACCCGCAAAGGGCGAACCGGGTTCGAAGACATGGGACAAACTCGATACTCCTTACGGTGGAGGGCCCACTTGGATGACCGGCACCTTCGATCCAGAGCTGAATATGCTTTATTGGATGACCGGCAATCCATGGCCAGACTACTATGGGGGCGCTCGTAAGGGCGACGACCTCTACACGGATTCAGTCGTCGCCTTAGATGCGGGCACGGGGAAGTTACGGTGGTATTTTCAATTCACTCCACACGATACTCATGACTGGGATGCGGAGTCGATTCCGGTTCTTGTCGACTTGGAGTACCAGGGGAAGATGCGGCGGCTCCTCCTGGATGCGAACCGCAACGGATTTCTATACGTACTCGATCGGGTAACCGGAAAATTTCTGAAGGCTAATCCGTTCGTCCAAAAGCTCACCTGGGCTACAGGAATCGATGCCCAAGGACGGCCTATCGTAAACTCAGATATCGATCCCACTCCTGGCGGACGTAAGGTCTGCCCGGCTACTCGGGGAGCGACTAACTGGATGTCTCCATCGTTTAGCCCAGAAACCAAGCTGCTATACGTTCCTACGCTTGAGCAGTGCGATAAGTACGTAGGCATACAGCACAACCCGCCGCCAATGCATAGACTAGATGGCGGCGGTGCGGGACCCATACCGGGTGAGCCAGGGCAATTTTTTCTTCGAGCTCTCAATCCTCTGACCGGCAAGTGGCGGTGGCAATATGCAATGGTCGGTCCAGCAACGATGTGGTCCGGAACCGTATCGACTGCAGGCGGACTTGTAATATTCGGAAACGACGAAGGGCAATTGGTAGCTCTGGACGCCTCAACGGGGAGAGACCTTTGGCATTACAACATGGGGCAGACACTGACGGCATCTCCGATCACGTTTTCGGTCCAGGGAAAGCAGTATGTGTCCATTGCTGCGGGTATGAATATCTTCACGTTTGGATTGTTCGAGCCGGCCGTGCCGTTCGTGCCGCCAACCCAACTGGGTTACTAGATCGGTTTTCGGCTGGGGGTGGATTCCTGAGAGCCGATGCGGAAATCCGCACGTCCCGGTTCGATGAGGCGGCTCGCCGTGATCTGCGTCGCCCTACTACGCCGAAGACGTCCGCGTTGCCAATTTCACCGTCGAACATGTAAGACCCAGCTCCGCAGGCAAAAGGTGTAATCGCGCCCGTGACCTTTAAGCTCGCTGAGAGCCACGGATATCTCAGCCGCTGCTCGCAAACTGGCTCGTATTATCTTTCATTTGATCTCCATCTGCCAGGAGTTTGATAATTCCAAATTTGGCGGAAGCTAATGGGAGTCGAACCCACCCGCGACACGGAAAAGCGCCGCACTCCGGTTTTGAAGACCGGGCCCTGCACCGGCAGAGTTTAGCTTCCGAGTGAAATTGTAGCGTTGGCGGGCCGGACGGCGGCGGCAATGGCGAACCGGAGTGCTTCGATGCCTTCGCCCGTGGCGCTCGAAATCGCGAAGAACGGCATTCCGTGTTCCTCCGCTTTGGCGCGGACGAGATCGATCCGCGAGCGGTCCTGGCAGGCGTCGATTTTGCTGGCGGCAACGAGCATCGGCTTGGCAGCAAGACCGTCGCTGAACTGCGCAAGCTCGGCGCGGACGATATCGAAATCGCCAGCCGGGTCGCGCCCGCTGAAGTCCGAGACATCCACCAGATGCACCAATACGCGCGTGCGCTCGATGTGTTTTAAGAATTGTGTCCCGAGGCCGTGGCCTTCGTGTGCGCCTTCGATTAAACCGGGAATATCCGCCAATACAAAGGTCTGCTCGCCCGCTTGCACGACGCCGAGGTGTGGTTCGAGCGTCGTAAAGGGATAATCGGCAATCTTTGGGCGCGCCGCCGAAAGGCGCGAGATCAGCGTCGATTTTCCCGCGTTGGGAAATCCGGCCAGGCCCGCATCGGCTAGCAGTTTCAGTTCGATGCGCAGTTTGAAAAATTCGCCCGGCTTGCCGGCTTCGTGTTCGGTCGGAGCCTGATGCGTCGAAGTGGCGAAGCGTGCGTTTCCGCGGCCACCTCTGCCTCCGTGAGCGGCGACAAAGCGCTGTTCCGGCGCGGTGAAGTCGTATAGCTGCTCGCCGGTTTCCGCGTTGTAAATAACGGAACCGACAGGCACGGGCACTTCGACGGCTGCACCGTCGTGTCCTGTGCGATTGCTGCCCTCGCCGTGCCTCCCGCGTCCGGCGGTGTGCTCCGGGTTGAAGCGCAAGTGCAGCAGCGTGTTGTAGTGATTGCTCGCCACCAGCACGACGTCGCCGCCGTGGCCTCCGTCGCCGCCGCTGGGGCCGCCGCGCGGCACATATTTCTCACGCCGGAACGCAAGGCATCCGTTGCCGCCGTCGCCGGCTTTCACGGATATAGTAACTTCGTCGATGAACAACTGAGGTGGGAGTTACGCCTTGGAAGCGATGACGCTGATAAATTTGCCCAAACGTCCGCGATCGCGAAACTCAACGCGCCCGGGAACGGCTGCAAACAGCGTGTCATCTTTGCCCAGGCCAACGTTTTCCCCAGGCTTGTAGCGAGTACCGCGCTGGCGGACGATGATCGAGCCGCCGGTGACCGTCTGGCCGGCGAACACTTTGATGCCCAGGCGCTGCGAATTGGAATCGCGGCCGTTTTTCGAACTTCCTAAACCTTTTTTATGTGCCATAAGCTAGGACAAAATCTCCTGCACCCGAACGCGCGTGTAGTTCTGGCGATGACCGATGGTGCGCTTGTATTGTTTCTTGCGCTTGAACTTGAAGACCAGTACCTTGTCGCCGCGTCCGTGCGCCGTGATGGTGCCGCGCACACGCGCTGCTCCCACCGCCTGGCCCGCGCTCAGTTCGTTGGCGTCGTTCGAGATCGCCAGCACGCGATCGAAGGTGACTTCCGCGCCGATTTCGCCTGCCATCGTATCCACATCGACGGTTTCGCCAGGCACGACGCGGTACTGCTTGCCGCCTGTTTCAATGACTGCGTACATAGGAATTTATAGGATAGCAAGCGCGCGTTCGATTTCCTCCGGGCCGATATAAAAATGCGGCGCGGCGCGCACCCAACCCTGGCGCGGCGCGGCCGAGATTCGCTGCTCCCGCAAACGGTTGACCAGCACGCGGCTATCGACCTTCGGATGCCGGAAACTGACGATGCCGGAACCGCTGCCGGGCGCGCGCTTCACCATAGTTTCGTAGCCTTTGGCGCGCACGCCGGCTTCGATCTGCTGAGCGCGCGCCTCGACCGCAGCCGAGATGTTTTCGATTCCCACTTGCAGCAGAAATTCCATCGCCGCGCGCAATCCAAAACACCCCACCGTGTTCAAGGTCCCGCATTCGTAGCGGCCCGCATCGGGACGCAGCGCCATGTCGCGCGAGGCGTAATCGGTATAGCCGGCCGGATTTGTCCATCCGAACTCTACCGGTTCGATCTTCTCCAGCCACTTGCGGCGCACGTAGAGAATACCGTTGCCCTCGGGCCCCAGCAACCATTTGTGCCCATCAGCCGAGAGCGCATCGATGTGGCAGGCTTCCACGTCGAGCGGAAATGCCCCCAATCCCTGAATCGCATCCACAAAGAAGAAGCAGCCATGACTATGGCAGGCGGCGCCAATAGCCGGAAGATTCGCGCGAAAACCGCTCAGGTAGTTCACGAAACTGATGGCGAGCAGACGCGCTCCCGGAATCGCGGCGGCAATCGTTTCGAGCGGGTCGTAAATCGAAAGCCACGTCATTTGTACGCCGCGGCTTTCGAGCCGCAGCCAGGGATAGTAGTTCGCCGGAAATTCTTCGCGGAACGCGACCATGCGATCGCCGGGCCGCCAGTCGAAGCCGAGCGCGACCGTTGCAATGCCCTCGGAGGTGTTTTTGACGATGGCGATCTCCTCCGGTGAAGCGTTGATCAATCGCGCGGCAGCGCGGCGCAGCCCGGCGTAGCACGCCAGCCATTCGTCGTAATGCGCAGTCCCGTGTTGGCACGCATCGTCGATGAGCCCGCGCATCGCCTCGGCTGCGGGCCGGCAAAGCGGGGCCACGGCGGCATGGTTCAGGTAAATCCATTCCTCCCGGACCGGAAATTCATCGCGATACTGCTCGTGAAGCGGCCTGCTCAGGAGGCCTTTCTCGGAACCCATCGGTTCG
Organism: Bryobacteraceae bacterium; assembly: GCA_036379475.1. GTDB lineage: Bacteria > Acidobacteriota > Terriglobia > Bryobacterales > Bryobacteraceae > Bog-105. Next base: position 42,745 of record DASVGP010000120.1, read on the forward strand.
AGCATACGTCACGCGCTTCGGGATTCCTGCATGCCTCGGTTTGGACCTATACTGGAAAGTGATAGGATTCAGGGCACTCCAGGGCCCTGGTGTCGGCTGCTTTAAAGGAGTTTGTATGCGCGGAGTCCGGGTTCGATCATGTCTTAGCGTTGCCCTTACGCTGCTGCTCGCCCTGCCCTTTTCCGCGTTTCCTAAAGACAAACACAAGAGCAAGCGAAGCAATCCCGACGATATCGGGGATCGCGATGTCGCTTGCAAAGTCGATTTTTACTCGATGCAGAAGGAGATCGCTCTGGGCAAATCGCTGGCCCAGCAAGTGGAGCGGACATCCAAGGTCGTCACCGACCCGGTGGTTTCCGAATACGTCAATCGCATCGGGCAAAATCTGGTTCGCAACTCCGACGCCAAGGTTCCGTTCACGATCAAGGTGATCCAGGACCCAAGCGTGAATGCTTTCGCGCTGCCTGGTGGCTTCTTCTTCGTGCAGACCGGCCTGATTTTGGACGCGGACAACGAAGCGGAACTGGCCGGCGTCATGTCGCACGAAATCGCGCACGTGGCCGCTCGCCATGGCACCTGCAACGCCACCAAGGCCGACATTATGCAGTTGGCGACCATCCCGCTGATCTTCATGGGCGGTCTGGCGCCGTATCTGATCTACGAGGCCTCGGGTGTTGCCATTCCGCTGGCATTTTTGAAGTTCACGCGCAAAGAAGAAGCTCAGGCGGATTACTTGGGTATTCAGTACATGTACAAATCCGGCTACGATCCGACGGCGCTTGTCGACTTCTTTGAAAAGATCGAGACCCTGCAGAAGCGCCGGCCGGGAACCGTTTCCAAGCTGTTTTCTACTCATCCGCCGACCGAGAATCGCATCATCAAGATACAAAAGGAAATCGCCGGGCTCAAGCCTCTGCCCGAATATGTCGTGAACACGTCCGAGTTTAGCGACGTGAAAGCGCGTCTGGCGAGCCTCGAAAATCAGCGCCGCCGCACCGACGAGCACAACAAGAATCCGAACAAGCCCACCCTGCGCAGAAATCCGACCTCGGCCGGGCCGATTGAGGATGAGACCGGCGGTAAAAATTCGGGCGACGACGAGGACCGTCCGAAGCTGAAACGTCGGCCGGAGGATTCCGGCAGCGGCAACTTCCGGTAACGTCGAAGAACCAACGCGCCCTGGAAAGGGCGCGGCAGCCTTGAAAGGCTGGCCCCACGCCTTGCTGTGTTAACATTTGCGCAGAACCCCGCACCCTCCGGAGAGGTGGCTGAGTGGTCGAAAGCAGCGGTTTGCTAAACCGTCGTACTGGCTTAAACCGGTACCGGGGGTTCGAATCCCCCCCTCTCCGCCATTCTGAAAGCCTTTAGCTTCTATTCGAACGGGGCTTCGTCGTCGCCGGTATCGGCGGCCAGGTTTTCGAATTTTGTGTAGCGGTTCAAGAACGCCAGCTTGATGCGGCCGGTGGGGCCGTTGCGCTGTTTGGCGAGAATGAGCTCGGCCAAGCCCTTCAGACTTTCTTTGTCGGGACGATAGACCTCTTCGCGGAAAATGAAGGCGACCATGTCGGCGTCCTGCTCGATGGAGCCGGATTCGCGGAGATCGCTGAGCATCGGGCGGTGGTCGCCCTGGCGGGTTTCCGGAGCGCGGCTGAGCTGAGAGAGCACCAGAAACGGCACCCGCAGCTCTTTCGACATCAGCTTGAAGCCGCGCGAGAGAGAGCTGATCTCCTGCACCCGGTTTTCGAAACGGCCGCGGCCCTGCATGAGCTGGAGATAGTCGACAACGACCAGTCCCAGATCGTGCTCCGCCTGCAATCGGCGCACTTTGGCATGCACATCCATCAGATTGGTTCCCGCGGTGTCGTCGATAAAGAGAGGCGATTCGACGAGGCGGTACATGGCTTCCTGGAGCGAGCGGCGCTCGTCGCCATTGAGATAGCCGGCACGAAAACGCTGCTGGTCGACGCGAGCCGCGGCGCAAACCATGCGGGTCAGCAGCGATTCCTTTGACATTTCAAGGGAGAAAATCGCAACCGCTTTCGCGTTGGCCGGATTGGTGGCAATGTGCTGCGCGACATTCAAAGCCAGAGCTGTCTTGCCCATAGCCGGCCGAGCCGCAAGAATGAATAGCTCGCCTTCGCGCAGGCCGCCGGTCATTTCGTCTAATTTCAGATAGCCGGTGCTGATGCCTTTGATGCGTTTGCTGGTATCGAGGAAGGCGTTGATGCCGCCTTCGTACTCGGAAATGATCTGCTCGGGGCTGGCGAGAGCGCTCTTGCTCTGCACGTCGCCGAGCTTAATCAAGGCGTCTTCGAACGCGCCCAGAATCTGTTTGGGATCGTCGTCGCAGGCAAGACAGCGGTTGATCGTATCCTGCGAAAGTGTGATGATGCGCCGCAACAGCGACTTTTCCTTGACGATGTTGACGTAGCTTTCGATGTTGTAAAGCTGCGGCAGACCGTCGTCGAGCGAAACCAGATAGCTGAGGCCGTCGACCGATTGCAACTGGCCCTGCTTCATGAGCTCGTTGGCGAGGGTGACGCGGTCGATCTTTTCGCCGCGCTCCTGCAGATCCGCCATGCGCAGGAAGATCCGCTTGTGTTTTTCCAGGCTGAAGTCATCAGCCGTCAGCGTGCCCGCCACCTGCAGGAACGCGGTTTCGCTGGTCATGATCGCGCCCAGGACGAAGCGCTCCGCGTCCAGATTATCCGGCAGCGGTTGATCGACGATGGTTTCTCGAACAGGCATGAGAGGAGCCTCGATTACGTTACCCAAACGGCCGACTGCACTCAAGTGAAAATTCGGTTGAAGAAACCGAATCCACAGCCGGGGCAGGTCAGGGCACGGAGTTGGGAAAGCGAAATACCTGGTTTTGCACAAACTTTCCTCAAAACCATTTTGAACCAAAATTGTTTTCAAAGAAAGTGAGATTTTTCGGCGGACAAGGCAACCGCCGCCAGCGGCTGGTATACTGCGGGAAATGGTTACGAACGTGCATCGCCGCCAGCACCACGTTGTGGTTTAAGGCGTGCCCGCGTTCGGATCGATTCGAATTTCAGTTGCAGGCCCGCCGCTTCGGCGGGTTTTTTATTTACCCGAATGGATGAAGTCCTCAATTTCGATAAACAGAACGGATTGATCGCCGCTGTCGTGCAGGACGGCAGGACAGGCCGTGTTTTGATGGTCGGCTATATGAACCAGGAGGCCTTGGAGAAGACGCTCGCGACCAGCCACGTCACGTTTTATAGTCGCTCCCGGCGGAAGCTCTGGACCAAGGGTGAGAGTTCCGGGCATTTTCTGCGGTTGAAGTCGATTGCGACCGATTGCGACGGAGATGCGCTGCTGGTAGAAGCCGAGCCGCTTGGTCCGGGCGTTTGCCACAACGGATACGAGAGCTGTTTTTACCGCAAGCTGGAAGACGGGCGCTGGAAAGAAACCGAAGCGCGCGCATACGACCCGGACGCCGTGTACGGAGCGAAGCAGTGAAGCTGAAGCTCGGCATCCCGAAGGGCAGCCTCGAAAGCGCGACGGTGGATCTGTTCCGGCGCGCGGGGTTCCACATCACGACCGCGAGCCGGAGCTATTTCCCGGCGATCAACGATCCTGAGATCGAGTGCATGCTGATCCGCGCGCAAGAGATGGCGCGCTATGTGAACGACGGCGTGCTGGATGCCGGGCTTACCGGCCGCGATTGGGTGGAAGAGAACCAGGCGGACGTGGAGACCGTGGCCGATCTGATTTATTCGAAACAAAGTTTTGGCAAAGTGCGCTGGGTGCTGGCGGCGCCCGAAGCATCTCCCTACCATACGGTGCAGGATCTCGAAGGCAAAACGATCGCGACGGAGCTGGTCGGCGCGACCAAGCGGTATCTGGCCGGCAAAGGTGTGCGCGCAAAGGTGGAATTCAGTTGGGGTGCGACGGAAGTGAAGCCGCCGAAATTGGCTGACGCCATCGTAGAAGTTACCGAAACCGGATCCTCGCTGCGCGCGAACAAACTGCGCATCCTGGAAACGGTGCTGGAATCGAACACGCAGTTAATCGCCAACCGCGCCTCGTGGGCGGATGCATGGAAACGGCGCAAATTGTGCGACATTAAGCTGCTGCTCGAAGGCGCGATGAACGCGCTCGGTAACGTGGGATTGATGCTCAACGTGGAGCGGAAAAACCTGCAGCAGGTGCTTGCGGTGCTTCCAGCTTTAAAGAACCCGACCATTTCGCAGTTGAGCGACGAATGCTGGGTGGCGGTGAACACGATTCTGGAAGAAACCACGGTGCGGAACATTATTCCGCGCTTAAAAGAAGCGGGCGCGCAAGGCATTGTGGAGTACCCGCTGAACAAGATTGTTCTGTAGACGGCGATGATCGGACTGATTGATTTACGCAGGGCGACAGCCGGCGAACTCCCGCAAAAACAACGGTTCGATCTGTCGCCATACGAAGATGCCGTGCGGCCGATCTTAGCGGCGGTTCGGCGCGACGGCGATGCGGCGCTCGTGCGGTATGCGCGCGAACTCGATGGCTTGGGCGAGCGGCCGCTGCGTGTCGGCGAAGATGAAATCGCGGATGCCGGACGGCGTATGTGCGCCGAAGTGCGGCGAGCTGCCGAAATTGCCGTGCGGAACATCCGGCAATTTGGAGAAGCGCAACTGCCGCGCGAGCATTTTGAAGAATTTTCGCCGGGCAGGAAACTCGGCTGGATCGTGCGGCCGCTGAGCGCTGTGGGCTGCTATGTGCCTTCGGGCCGCTATCCGCTGCCTTCGACCTTGTTGATGACCGCGGTGCTCGCGCAAACGGCGGGTGTAGAGCGTGTTTGTGTGATGTCGCCCAAGCCGTCGCTGGAGATTCTCGGCTGCGCGCACCTGCTGGGAATTAAAGAAATCTATCGCGCGGGCGGTGCGCACGCCATCGCAGCGCTGGCATATGGGACCGAAACCGTGGCGCCGGTCGAACGAATCGTAGGTCCCGGGAACGCGTATGTAGCAGCGGCGAAGAAGCTGGTTGCCGGCGATGTCAGCATCGATTTTGTAGCGGGTCCGACGGAGATTTTGATCCTTGCGGCCGAAGGCGATGCATGCGTGATTGCCGCTGATATGCTGGCGCAAGCCGAGCACGATACGACGGCGAGCGCGGTGCTGGTGACCACTTCGGAAAAGCTGGCGAAAGAAGTTTCCGCAGAGATTGAGCGGCAGCTCGTTTTGCTGCCAACCGCCGCGACTGCGCGCGAGGCGATCGATTGTGTTGGAGTTATTTATCTCGTCGCTGACATGAATGCCGCGGTGGAAATCTGCAATCGGCTCGCGCCCGAGCACCTGAGCTTGCACGATGCGGCGCTGCTGCCCAAGGTTCGTAACGCGGGGGCGGTTTTCCTGGGACCGGGATCGCCCGAAGCGGCCGGCGATTATGCCGCCGGTCCGAGCCACGTTTTGCCGACCAGCGGCGTGGCGCGGCTGCGAGGCGGATTGTCTTCGGCCGATTTTGTAAAGACAATTGCGGTACAGCAATTGGCGCCGAAAGCGCTCGAAGAACTGGCGTCCGCGATTACGACACTCGCGCGCGCCGAAGGTCTCGAAGCGCATGCACGATCGATTGAGGTTCGATTTGCCAAATCCAGCAACCAAAACTGAAGAGCGGGCCCAAACTCAACAAAAGACCGCGGTGGAGCGGAAGACCCCCCGGCCGCGTGAGGCGGTCCTGAAGATGGATCCCTATCGCCCACCGACGGGCAGCCGGCGCAACAAGCTGCGGCTCGATTTCAACGAGAACACAGTCGGGGCGCCGCCGCACGTGCTCGATTTTCTGAAGCGCTACATTACAGCGGCGGACTTAAGCATCTATCCGGAATACGAGCATGCCACGGAAGACCTGTCGCGGCATTTCGGCGTCGCGGCGGATGAGATGACCATCTCAAATGGAACCGACGAAGCGATTCAGTTGCTGGTCAACACATACATCGACGATCGCGACGAGGTGTTGATCCTCCGGCCTTCCTATGCGATGTACCGCTTCTATGCGCAGTTGGCGGGCGGGCGCATTCATGAGATCGACTACCGCCCGGATACGTTCGCGTTTCCGCTCGAAGAACTCCTGGAACGGATCACGGACGAAACACGCGCTATCATAATCAGCAATCCGAATAATCCAACCGGAACCGGGATTGCGGCGGCGGGCATTGAACGGATACTGACGGAAGCTTCCGGAGCGGTGGTGCTGGTCGACGAAGCGTACTTCGAATTCAGCGGCGTTACCGTGCTGCCGCTGATTCGCGAATATCCCAACCTGTTTGTGAGCCGCACGTTTTCGAAGATTTACGGCATGGCCGCCATGCGCTGCGGCTGCCTGTTCTCGCAGGCGGAGAACATGGCGTATGTCCGAAAAGCGCAATCGCCGTACAGCGTGAACGCGATCGCCGCGATGGCGGCGCGCATCGCGGTGCAGGAGCGGGAGTTTCTGGAGAATTACGCGCTGGAAGTGCTCGCCGCGCGTGAGATGCTCTACATCGGCCTGGAGAAACTGCAAATTCCCTACATCCAGAGCCAGGCCAATTTCGTTCTCATCAAAGCCGGCGAACGCGCGATCCCGATTCGTGACGAATTGCGCAACCGCGGCGTTCTGGTGCGAGACCGCAGCTACGAGCTTCCCGGCTGTGTGCGCGTCACCGTGGGAACGCGCGACCAGATCCGGCGTTTTCTCGACGAACTGGAGCAGATTTGGAACTGAGGCAAAGTCCTCCAGACGTCATTGTCTTCGACGTGGATGGCGTGCTGGTCGAAGTGACTGCCTCCTATCGCGAAGCCATTCGCGAAACCGTGCGCCATTTCACCGGGAAACTGGTTTCGCACGATACGATTCAGAATTTCAAGAACGCCGGCGGCTGGAACAACGACTGGCTGCTCTCCCAACGGCTGATCGAGGATCTGGGCAAGAAAGTCGATTACGGCGATGTTGTCGATCAGTTCAATCGCGTGTTTCTGGGCGAAAACGGCGGCGGGCTGATCCGGAATGAGGTCTGGATGCCGCACGACGGTCTTTTGGAGCGGCTGGCAGCGCGGTCGGCGCTGGCGATCTTCACCGGGCGCGCCCAGTATGAGTTGGATGCGACGCTCGAACGCTACGCATCCGATATCAGATTTTACCCGGTGATCACGGATGAGCGTGTGCGCAATCCGAAACCTGCCCCGGACGGGTTGCTGATGATCAAACGCGAATTCCCCGAGCGAACCATCTGGTATTTGGGCGATACAGTGGACGATGCGCGGAGCGCCCGAGCCGCCCAGGTGCCGTTTATCGGCGTTGCCGGATCGGGAAATCCGCGCCACGAAGAAATCGCCGCCTCTCTATACGATCTCGGCGCATTCGCCGTCCTCGGCGATGTCAACGAACTGGAAACGCTGATCTCCAGCACCGGCAGCTTGTCGAGCTGTGGCGGCTAAGGACGGCCTTCAGCCGTGGACGCAAGCTTCAAAGTTCTGCGCTGGCCGCCCGAGGGGTCTCGCTGACGCTCGGGGCTCAGTTTCGGCGCCTCATTCGTCCTGGACATAAGATTTCCTCTGTTTTACGGCAAAGTGAGGCGAAGATATTCATCTAACAGAGTGGCCGTTCCTAGTGTGATGCGGCCGACAAATGGCGAATTGGCCGGCGGCTCCCTATCGGTCGCGGTTCTGATGAACCACGGTTACAGCGAGTGGGTTGGCACAACCGGAACGATATAGCCGCTGAGGACCAATGGTGTTGCCGGCTATGTGAATGAAACAGACAGGGAGGGAAATGATGCGACGAATTGGAATGGGAATCGTGACACTCATGCTAGGTGTCAGCGGGCTGTTGTATGGCGAGACGATCAGTGGGCGAGTAGCTAGCATTAGCGGTCGGCCTGTTGTCAGCGCAACCGTGTACGTTCTGCTCCAGGACGATAAGGAATTCGCGGGGAGCGTCTGGTTAGACACCTATACGCATGCGCTCGGTAAACGGTTGAAAGAAACTACGCAAGCAGGAAGCAGGTACGAGAAAGCGCTCGCGTGCAGGTCAGAGTTACTCGCCTTCCATGCCGCGTATCAGACAGCATTTGATTGGGCTACCAAAATGGGCGAGGCAAAGCAAATCAGCGCCGCCATCACGGATGAAACCGGCAGCTTCAGCGTGGATGTGCCCTCAGGCTCTTACCTCGTCCTGGCGATCTCGAAATCGGGTGAAGCCTGGTGGAAGACGAACGCCTCAACCAAAACCGGCAATACGATGGTTACGCTTTCTGTGCCAGTGGTGGCATGCAGTTCGGCGAAGTAAGGTAATACACTCCCGAACCAGTAGCCAGCTTCAACCTGGAATATTCATTCGTTTTGCCATTTTCGGCCACCAAGACAGGGGCCGGAGGAATACGCCGACGTCTTGGAGGAGCTGTATATCGCGCTGTTCGACTGCCCGCTCGGCCCACTCCTCACAGCTTCAAAATCTCGCGATTGACCGCGAACAGCTCCGGAGTCGTTGGCATCCCTACAATTCATTTGGCGCCGGCGTTACGGAGGTTGAAGCATAGCGCGCGCCCATTTCGGATCGGGGTTGAGGTGACGGTCAATAGCGAGCGTGCGCGCATGCCGGCTGCGGTACTTTGCGAGATCTCCGGGAGAATGCGCGTTGTGCTCGGCCAAGGGGAAGCCGATAATTGGACTAGGGATTCTTGGATAGAAGGTGGTAAACAAGAATACTTCAACAACGGGCCGCGTAACGTTGTTCCATGCCTGCCCAGCGATCAGTTTTCAGTGGTCAGCGCCGGACCGCTGGCTCCGGCAGAAGTGCCAAGCTGACTTCTGGCTTCTAAAAGCTTGCATCGGTTCAGCACGAAAGGACCAATCATGAAAATCGTTGTCATTGGCGGTACTGGACTCATTGGATCGAAGCTTGTCAAAAAGCTTCGTGAGCACGGGCAGGAGGTAGTAGCGGCATCGCCCAGTTCCGGCATCAACTCCCTCACCGGCGAGGGACTCGCGGATGCGCTCAAGGGCGCCTCCGCGGCCGTCGATGTAACGAACTCCCCTTCCTGGGAGGATGCGGCAGTGCTGAAATTCTTCGAGACATCAACCCGCAACCTCCTCAAGTACGAAGCGGACGCGGGCGTGGGACATCACGTTGCGTTGTCGGTGGTAGGAACAGAACGTCTGCTCGAAAGCGGCTTCTTCCGCGCAAAAATTGCTCAGGAGAACTTGAGCAAAGCCTCCGCAATCCCGTACACGATCGTCCGCGCGGCGCAGTTCTTTGAATTCGTAAAGGCGGTCGCCGATCTGTCCACGGAGGGCAACACGGTGCGCCTGCCTCCGGTGCTCTTCCAGCCTATGGCAGCCGACGATGTCGCCAGTGCACTGGCCGGAATCGTAATGGGCCCGCCGGTGAATGGCACCGTTGAAATCGGAGGTCCCGAACAGTTTCGCCTGGATGAGCTTGTCCGGCGGGAACTGGCTGCGCGCAAGGATCCACGCGAGGTAATCTCCGACCCGCGTGCGCGCTACTACGGGATCGCGGTGAGCGAGAGGGCTCTGGTCCCTAATGATGATGCGCGACTCGGCGCGACGCGCTTCGAGGACTGGCTGCGCGCTCCGAAACCAACAGAGGCGAAGGCAGCAACCAGCAAGTAGCGATATCCTGCCACAAAACTGACATCGGGAGGCAGCTTTGCCCACGGATCCTGTTCGCGTGGTGATTGTTGGCGGTGGTTTCGGCGGACTTTATGCCGCACGCACGCTAGCCGGCGCTCCGGTGAGTATCACGCTCATTGATCGGCGAAACTACCATCTCTTTCGTCCGATGTTGTATCAGGTGGCCACGGGCTTGCTCTCTGCCGACGAAATTGCAGGGCCGTTGCGCTCCATCCTGAGCCGGCAGCACAACGTCGAGGTGCTGTTGGACGAGGTGATCGGCGTCGATCCGCAGACACGGCGGGTCCGCCTGTCCCAGCATGATCTACCATACGACTTCCTCATCCTCGCCACTGGCATTCAATACAACTACTTTGGACATGACGAGTGGAAGCACATCGCTCCCGGACTGACGTCGCTGGAAGATGCTGACGAGATCCGCGGCAGGGTGCTGCTGGCTTTTGAGCGCGCAGAGAGACTCGCCGCGTTCGGTGACACCCCGCCGGAATCGATTCAGCAGTTATTGACCTTCGTGCTGATTGGCGCTGGAACGGTTGGAGTGGAAATGGCCGGCACGCTGGCGGAAATGTCGCGCATGGCGTTGACGCACGATTTCCGCCATATTGATCCACGCGCGACGAAAGTTCTGCTGTACGAGGCGGAATCACGGGTACTGCCCGCCTATCCGGAGGCGCTTTCGGCCAAGGCGCAGCGTCACTTGGAGGGGCTTGGTGTCCAAGTCCACACTGGCACACGCGTAACCCAGGTCGATGACCAGGGCATTGTCGCCGGCGGCCAACGGGTCCTCGCGAGCACCGTGCTTTGGAGCGCTGGGGTGATGGGCTCGCCTGCCGGATGCTGGCTAGGCGCGGTCACCGATAAATCCGGACGAGTCATCGTTAGTTCCGATTTGTCGATACCTGGTCACCCGGAAGTATTTGTTATCGGCGATACCGCTCACGTTGTCGCACCGGCACGTAATCTGATTGGGGTTAAAGAAAAGAATCCAATGCTGCTGCCCGGCGTTGCGCAGCCCGCCATTCAGGAAGGCAGATACGTCGCTCGGATCATTCGCCGCCGCGTGCTGGCACGCAAGCCGCCGCCGCCGTTCTGGTATTGGGATAAGGGCGATCTCGCCATCGTCGGCCGTACTTATGCGGTCGCCGATCTACGCTTGGCGCGCTTTGCCGGATTGATCGCCTGGCTTCTTTGGGTGCTCGTGCACATTTACTTCCTGATTGGCTTCGCTAACCGCTTTTTCGTCCTGTCGCAGTGGGCCCTTGCCTTCCTTACAAAGCGCCGCCAGGTTCGCATCTTCCCGAGCGCGGCACAGCCGGAGGAGCAAGGAGGGAAACCGGAATGTTGACGATACGGATGGGTTGGGAAAGAGTCCTACTTCCATCACAGAATCGTCGGCGCCAAGCCCTTCAGCTCGCCGGCCCCGATGTCCCTTCCTCCAGGGTCTTCACGCAACGCCTCATCTTCGTATACAGCTCACGGCCAAAGCCCTGCATGTTGTGTTCCCGAGCGCCGTGGTCAGCACAGAGTTGAATAACCTCTTCCGGGCTGGAGCCCCGGGCCTGAAAATCACAATCAACACCGGCGTCACGGCAACTGATGAGATATGCTTTCGCCATATCGATCCTCCTGGAGCAGACTCATCCACGTTCGACTTGTTCCCATTACGGTGGCGGCTGTCCGAACCAGCGCTGAATCCGGCTCGAACCGAAGTTGGCCTTCTCTGCGACGAGGGCCAAGGATGGCTCCTGGAACGTGCCTGTCGTTTTGGGCCCGCTCAGGAAGTTCACGTCAACCCGTCCTATCTGGCCGTGGCCGAACTCCACGTAGCAGGAGCCAGCGCCCCCGTAAGCCTCGGGTGATGGGCCTCCGCGGATCTGCGCGATGATCGCCGCCGCGACGACGCGCGCCGCGCCTTCCGCGAACACTCCCGCTTTGGGTGTGCCCACGCCGTTCACGTCGCCCACGGCATAGACACCGGGAAATTTTGTTTCCAACGTCTTCTTATTCACCGGCACCCACCCATAGGCATCGGCAGCAAGCCCGGACTCGACGACGACCTGCGGCACGCGATGCACCGGCACGCCGAGGAACAGTTCGTACGGCATCTCCGTCCCGTTGCTCAAGGTGGCCACCTTTCTGCCCGGGTCGAGTGCCTTCACCAGGCTGTCCTTCACGAACCTGATGCCGCGCTCCGCGAACGCGGCGAGGATCGCTTGCGAAGTGTCGGGCGAAGGAGGAATAGGCGTACCGAAGGGCATCACCACCGAGATTTCGGTGGCCTCACGCCGCCCGCGGGCGGTAAGGTAATCGTGCAGGAGGAGCGCCGTCTCACTTGGGGCAGGCGGGCACTTGAACGACTTCCCGGTCACTCCGATGATGGCCGGGCCGCGTTCGAAGCGCGGTAGCACATCGCGCAGTGCGAAGGCTCCCGCAACAGTGTAGAACTCGTTGCCGCCTTCCACAAGCCCTGGCGTGGCCGCCGGATCGAGGTCGGCGCCAAGTGCGACCACCAGCACATCCGCCTCGAACGTTCCATCATCGGTCACCACGCGCCGGGCGGCCGGGTCGATGGATCGCACCGAGGACTGCAGAAACCGTACGCCAGGTTTGGCGATGTCGCTATACCGATGGCGGACGGCGGCCGGCATCTGGCGTCCGAACATCACGTCGAGTTTCGAGAAACCCATGACGAAGGTGGCGCTCTTGTCGATGAGCGTGATATTGATCGCGTCGCGGAAGGCGTCCGAAAGAATCGCCGTTAGCTCGAGGCCGCCGAAGCCGGCGCCCAGGACGACCACCCGCTTACGCATCGGTGCAGTATACCAGCCTTCGAGAGGGCCCCTGTTTTTCTCTGCTCACCCTCCGGATCGCGCGTCGTCCAGGACATCGCTGCGTCTGCGTCCGCGATCCTATCCTAACGAACTGAGTTGCGCCGCCTCTTTCGTGAGACGATTCCGGACTGCACACTTCAGAGGCTGCTGAAAGAATCCCGTGCAAACCGCTCCCTGGCGGTCGCGGCTCTGTAGCGGAAGCAAGCGGTTTTGCATTTTTCAGTACCGTCTTCAGTGCGGACCGACGAAGCGAGGTGCCTTACTCCTGCTGCAGGGCCGCTACCGGATCAATTCGGGACGCTCGCCTTGCGGGCGCATTGTAGTGACTACGGGGACAGTACACCACATGTTCACCGGTCTCCGGCGGCGAAGCACACCCCGCTGAACGATCTGAAGACGGCATGAATGTGGCGAGGCAGAGCGCACTGATTTCGCGCTGTTGTTAGTCATTTCGCTTGACCGCATATCCCATGTAGAGAATCTTCAGATCGTCACTTTCTACGAGCTTGAACTTTTGGCCCAGCTCCTTGTACCCGATCGCTCCTTTGGCTCTTTTCCGCAGAAGGCTGATCATTTTGAGAATGCTCACGTCCGGCGACGTGCCGCGAAACGCTTTGAATTCAAATCCGCTCTGTGTCAGCAATCCTTTCAACTCTTCCGGCCGGATAAACATTCTCCACTCGTGAAGCCGGGATGGCATGAAGGCCGTGCTCTTCCATTCCTGCCAGATCTTGATGGCGACCAGCTTACTGGCGAAGGTGCGGTTCAGCGTATCAAAAAAGAATACGCCGCCGGGTTTCGTGACTCGGTAGATTTCGCCGATCACCTTTGGCAAATCGCGGACGTGCTCCAGAACGTCGCAACAGTACACAACCGGGTAGGTGTTATCACCGAACGGAATGGATTCTCCAGTTCCCGTCTGGTAGTCGATGGACAAACCCATGGATTGCGCATGTTGTCTGGCGGTGGCCAGCGATTGTTCCGAGGGATCAATGCCGGTCATTCGGAAGCCCATGGCAGCAAATTCTTCCGCAAGGATGCCTCCGCCACAGCCCACATCCAGCGCCGGCGTGCCTCGATAATCCAATTTCAGAATTTCATCGAGAAGTCTTTGGAAGTAGCCGACGCGGACGGGATTGATCGACGACTTGAGCAAGTGCAGACACTGGTTTTCATCCCACCAGCTACCGGCCTCCTGGTCGTAAACATCGTTATTAATTTGCTTGTAAACCTCGTCCGAGGTGGGTTGCATGCGTTGTGGCCTCTGCTTTATCCGGGATTTATCCTGTTTCCGTTAGCGATGGCGCTCACAATAATAGCAACATTCCTGAGATCTGGAGATCTGGGACGGAGATCTGGGACAGCCACACCGCAACGCCCGAATTGACTTATTTAGTCTTACGCCCAAACCGGGCGGGACCGCAATCGGAATTGGGAGTTATGGTGTCCCGGATCTCCCGCGGATCCCCCGTAAACCTGCAGGAGTAGCAACTCTGCAAGATCGTTCTAAAGTCCAGACGTTCGGCATCGTGAGGCAAGCAAGCCTGTCGCCAGGTTCAGATCGATGTCGGCGATCAAAAGACCCTCGACGCCGTAAGGCTGATAGGAGAGAACGGTACCATCCGGCCGGATGATCGCCGACGTGGTGCCGGAGCCCTCGCTCGCACTATTCACGGAGGCGAAATAGCATGTGTTCTCAGCGGCGCGGCATAGCATCGCCTTCTCATGAAACGTATTCGCTGGGTCAAGAAACGTAGCCGGACGATAGCTTCCTGGCTCCGCAACATGTGCGTGCGGATGAAACACCACCTGCGCGCGGCGTCTGGCGGCCCAGCGGACGGTTTCCGGATAGCGCCAACCCTCGTGGCAGATTACGATTCCGAACGTAAGCGGACCGGCTTGAAACACGCGCCGACCGCTCCCCGCCACATAAGTTATTTCCTCCGGCGGATCCATCTGCTCCTTATCCTGCCAACCTGCGACGGAACCGTCTGCGTTCACGACTAGTGCGCTGATCAGCAGCCCATCCGTGGTCACTCTCTCGGTACCCAGGATGACTGCTATGCCGGCACGTCGAGCAGCGGATGCCACATTCGTCCATGCATTTTCAAGGAAGGCCTGATCCGGCGGCGGCATGTTCGCCCCTGGCCATCTATAGCCGGGCACATAGCATTCAGCAAAGCAAATAACCTGCGCTCCGCGAGCGCCTGCTTCTGCGATTGCCGCATTAGCAAGGTCAACGGACTCGTCCGCTGTTGACGCAATGCGAATGTTCGCGAGTGCGATGCGCGCCGTAGTCATCCTGTTCAGATTATCCAAACAAGTTCAGAATGCGGTTTAACGTGTCGCCGGCGTTCCGCCGAGGAAAGCTGCCACAATATGAAGAACACCGCGAGCCGAAGTTGGTTCAGGCCACGAACTTCGCCATAGAAGGGCAGATTGAAAGACCGCGTTTTGAAGAGGTTGATGGCCGCAATGCTGATCGGAGTTTGCCTATCTACCGGGGTATTAGCACAAACTGCCAAAACGCAAGAAAAGACAAAAAGCATCTCGCCAACCGCGGAGATCACGCGCTTTTTTATCGAAGCGGCACAAAAGGGCTCCGGGTATGAAACGGGACCGTTGCACATCATTTACAGCGATGGAACGGAAATTGTGGAAAAGCTGCCACCGCTGAGGGCGAGCACCAAGAAAGAAACGGTGTTCAACGCGGTTGGATTCTCAGGAGTTTACTTGGCAGAAGATCGGCAAACGCTTGGCTGGACGATAAACGTCCAGAACTGTTGTACGTCGTATTTCATTCCCTTGAGCCTGGTCGTTTTCCGGCACAAACACGTTCTGCATAGCTTCGATCAGGGGCGAATGGTTTGGACCTGGATGTTTCTTCAAGGCGGCGAGCACGTAGCCGTAGTTTTCGGACCGGTCCACGGAGATGCCGGTGGCGACTATCAGCTTTATGATGTAAAGACCGGCAAGCTCATATCGGAGGCTTGGGGGGATGACGACACTCAGCCCCTCAAACCGAACGCGCCGGAATGGGCGAAGAGACTGCAAGACCACAACAAGTAATTGGCGGCGTCAGAGATCTGGGACGAGATCTCGAGGAGTATCTGTCCCGGATCCCCGGTGGTGAGTGAGGCCGGGGTCCTGGCCAAGAACCCATAAGCGGGCGTAGAAATCAAGACGCCGAAATTGTCGAATTCGAGGAGAGATAGCCTATGACAGACCGGTTCGCCCGTCCCGTCCTACACGTGACGGACGTTGAGGCGTCGCTCCGCTTTTATGTGGACCGGCTCGGCTTCACGAGCCCATGGCGCTACGAGGAGGAAGGCAGAGCGCGAGTCGCACAGGTTGACCGGCAGCGCTGTGCTCTCATCCTGGCCAACAACCTCGCCTCGGAGAAGATTGGCAAGGCGGTGATCTTCATTTCTCTGAACGTCGAGCCAGCGACGCCCCAGGCCGCGGCCGCCGCGTTGGATGCGCTGCGCGCAGAACTCGAGGCCAAGGGCGTTCCAGTCAAGGAGGGTTCATGGGGCTATCGACTTCTGGTGGTCGATGACCTCGACGGCAATCAGCTCCTGTTCAATTATCCGAGTGAGGCTGCGTCCGCAAAAATTGTTGAAGATGAAGATAATGCCTGAGTTTCACTAGAGATAAGTTTGGAGGTTTCAGAAGGACAGTCCAGGTGGTTTACCCGTTCACGACATTGCCAAGCTGATCCTTCAGCGAGCGGGTTCGCCATCAAAAAACGGTGAACATGTGGACCGTCCCCTTCCCCTACCGCTCGCCTGCACGTTTACGCTTTCTTTACACTGCTCGAACACTTAGGAACGAATTTGCGGCATACACTTCGGATGTACGGATGGATGTCGCGCAAAAGAGTCCTCTCCTCCTTTCCCGCATGCGCATCGCTTTCCCCCTCCGAAGGCCAAAGTGGGTGCCTACCAGCTTTCTCCTGAGGTCGTATTGTGCTGAAGGCAGATCCAAAAATCGTGCTGTTCTCGCCGCCTTACGGCGGTAAGGTCTTCGGGCCGCCGCTCGGGCTGCTAAGTCTCGCCGGATCTCTGCGCCTCGCAGGATTTCGCCCGCTCATCGTTGACGGAGCGATTGATGCGAAATTCCTGGATACCATTGCCCGCGAGATCACAGACTGTGCTGCCTTCGGAGTCTCTCTCCTGACTGGCCCGGTTATCCGCCATGGGATAGCCGCGAGCAAATTGGTGCGGCGGCTCAAGCCGGAGATTCCGATTATCTTCGGCGGATGGCATCCGACTCTGCTTCCGGGCGAGAGTCTGCGCGAAGATTTCGTGGATATCGTGGTGCGGCATCAGGGCGAAAAAACGCTGATAGAGGTTCTTCAGCGCCACCAAGCCGGCGCCGGTTTCGATTTGGTTCCCGGATGTTGGTTTAAGCGGAACGGGAAGATTTTCGCAAACCAAGACCGTCCCCCCTCCGCCTTGGACACCCTCCCGCTGCCCGCCTACGACCTGGTCGATTTCGAACTCT